>JAAEOK010000044.1 GCA_024244705.1 Alphaproteobacteria bacterium | reverse complement strand
GTTCCCTGTCGCTACCGATGTAATTCTCCCCATTAGTGCCGATTGAATATTCCCCAGATTGGGCTTGTCCCGGAAGTCCCCGGGAGGGTCCCGGACCGGTTCGCGGAGCGCTTTAGCGCACGCGCAGCGAAGCGGCCGGGGAGGGACCTGGGGGCCCTCCGCGGGCAAGCCGCGAGGGGCTCGATTATTCGGCGCAAAGGCTGCAAGTGCTGCTCGTTGTTGGCTCAGCGGGGGGACGGCGAGGCCGACCTGATCGGGGTTTTTGCGCACGATCTCGACGGCGATCACGGTAGCAGTGGCGACCTTGTCGCCGGTGTAGCCGCTGTCGGCGAAGACCTTCTCGATGAACGGAAACGAGCCGCGCGAAGCGCGCAGTAACAGGCCCCCACCGTCGCGGTCCTGGATGCTCGCTGGATGCGGCTCGAGCACAAGGCCGCGCCCGTCGGTGTCGACCAGCGCATGGCGCTTGCGTCCCTTGACCTTCTTGCCGGCGTCGTAGCCCCGTGGGCCGCCGGCCTCGGTCGTTTTGACGCTCTGGCTATCGATGATCGCACCGCTCGGACTGGCTTCACGACCAGCCCGCTCGCGATCGACCATGACCAGCGCGTGGTTGATCTTCTCGAAGCGGCCATCGTCGCGGAACGCGGCGAACCAGCGATAGATAGTTCCCCACGGCGGTAGGTCGCTCGGCAGCAAGCGCCACGGACAGCCGGCGCGCATCACGTAGAAGATGCCGTTGACGATCTCTCGCATCGGCCAAACCCTCGGCCGCCCGGTGCTGTGGGCCGGCGGTAAATAACGCTCGATCACGGCCCACTCCACGGCCGTCAAATCGGTCTGGTAACGCAACGCCTCGCGGCTATGCTGCTCTCGGGTGGTCGGGGTCCACATGGTGGTAATTCCAGATTGGTCTCAGCAACCTCCCTGGAATCACATCGGTCCCGACCACTCAACCCCTTTCGAAACGGCCTCTTATACCAAATCCCGTTGATCATGACCTATGTGCCCATTGCCTGTGTCCGATCGACATGATTTTCCAGGGCTGATCGATGAGCTTGTTCCAGGCGTCACAGCAGTGGTCGACGATGTCGTCGTATGAGTTGAAGACGCG
>JAAEOK010000043.1 GCA_024244705.1 Alphaproteobacteria bacterium | reverse complement strand
GTAAATGAAACATATTCAAGCAAGTTAAGCCCCCTACTCCTCATCCTTTTTCAAAATCCCAAAAATTGAACTATGCAGGCGCAGCTCTCCGGCTTTGGCCTTGTTAAGCATAGCGTAAAAGTAAGCCCCCGGCTTGGTCACGGGGTTTTCATCGCGCCCCATGGCATGATCGGTGAGAAGAAGGCAAATGGTTGCCCCGGTGCGCCCAAGCAGCGTGCAAGCTTCCACCCAGCTTTTCTGGCTAATATGGAGCGCTGGCCGCAGTTTATAGGCCGCTTCGACCATATCACTCCAGTTTAAGGGCCGTGGTTCCAGTGGGATATAGTCCCTAAACCGGGAGCTGGCGGCATTAAGGGCCTGTTTCAAGGTGATATGCTGCAATCCTGTAGCAAGAATGATCTCTTTTGGGCTCTTTTTATCCAAGCCTGGTACATCCTTCGCTTTTAAAAGCTTTGGCCTGCCCCCTGCCCTTTCTTCTGGTTCGTCTGGCACTATTCCTGATTGAGTGCTC
>JAAEOK010000042.1 GCA_024244705.1 Alphaproteobacteria bacterium | reverse complement strand
GTTTACGCCGACCTCGGTGGTGCTGATGGGCGGATTGGCGATCGGGCGGGTTCCGTATGACAGATGGCTGCTCTTCGCCGCGCCGTTGCTTGCAATCCTGATCATCATCGTCTGTGCCGGGTTGAGCCTCGGTTTGCTCTTTTAGGACTTGATTCGGAGTCCAAGGAAAGCGCGCTAGCAGGCTGCTGAAAAACGACCTAGCACAGACGGCGGCGATTCTATCCATGTGATATGCTCCACATTTGAACCCGGCGCCGATTTCGCTTTGGCGCCGCCTACGACTCCCCCTTCAGCGCGTCCAGAGTTGCTACAGTTTCTCGCCCACGCCGCTCGGCCTCGTCCTAGAGCCGCGCCTGGAACTCCCGAATTTCGGCCGCTGGCGGTTGATCTTGGCTTGATCCTTCTCAAGCTCGTCAACGCGCGCCTGTAAGCGCTCGATCGGGGGCCTTGCCGCCCGCTTCGTCCTCGTCCCACTGGCGGTGTTTCTCGCCGATCTCGCCCCTGAATCCGGGGACATTCCGTAGGTTGCAGGTTCGAATCCTGCCGGGCGCACCAGTTTTTCAAGAGATCCGAATTGTTGGTCAATCTCTTGGCAGACCATCGACGGGCCTGAGGCGTCTGAAAATCTCAATACAAGTATTTATATATATCAGTCTATTATATTCCGTTTTTCAATTGTTAGATCACATGTGAGCCGCCTAGGTGCTGTTAAATGAGCGCCCCGGGAGCATTTAGGCTCGGTCTGACGTCAATACCCGCGCCGCCCGTTCAGCGTCTGAAACCATCCTCGATCGTATAGATTTCGGGAGAATATTTGCTCAACGTAGTGCGCGATTTTTCGACCTCGTTTTGCGGGCCGTGAAGCTCGACCCGTGTCAGGTCGATCATCGTCAAATTCTCCTCCATTAATTCGCGGACGTTTTCGATGTGTTCGAGAACGCCGTCGGCGTCGCGATACCCCTCACGGCTCATCCCTTGATTGCCGTCGAATCCGAGGACGACGAACATGCATTTCTCTTCCGTCGAACTTTTTTCGACGAATGGCCGGCACCGCGCCTTGAACTCGTCGAGCCTGCCGTCGTGCACGACGAAATACGTGGCGACGGTGACCAGGGGATTATCCATGCTCATTGCTGTCCTCCTATCTGATGTGGGCGGTCCCTTCATGCAGGTTTGATTCCATGAGAGCCGTAATGAAGCGCGCCGCGCGTTGCCTTGGCCGCCCCATCCTTAACCCCGACGTGATGTCGCGCGTGACCCGCCCGACCAGCCCGGCCGGTGCCGATCCGCGATCGCGTGAATCACCACGGCGGCGTCGGTATCGCCGAAGCGGCCGCCGGCGGGTACCTCGATCATCAGGATTTCGTCGATCGCCCGATCCGCCGGCAGGCGATACGCGGGTGTCGCTGACAGCGCCGCCATCACCTCGAGAAAGGCGGTCTTGTCGCCGACGACCAGGGCACGGGAGATGCTCCGGCCGCGATGGTCATCCTCGCGGGCCCGGCTCTCGAGGTGCTGGCGAACCGCCGCCGTGGATCGCGCTGACGCTCTTTCCAGGTCATGGATCAGCGCCAGGTAATGCGGCGGCATGTCCGGGGGCACCTCCCGTCGGGGCCGCACCGGACGCAGGGCGATGAGACGGCGCCCGCAGCGGTTCAGCACGCGTAGGGAAATGGACGCTCCCGCATCGCGCGAGGCGCGGAATAACCGGCGTAATGCGAGCCCGACCGCGCGCAGCGTCATGAGCGCGTGTCCGCGACGCGGCCCTTCCAGGTCAGCAGGATCGAGAAAAAGCGTTCGAGGAATGCGAGGATGAGCGCCCAATAGCCGTCATCCTCGAATATACGCCACTGGCCGCCGGCGATCCGCGCCGCCACCAAGGTGACCTTGCTAAGCTTGGTCGGGACGACGTTCGGAAAGTTGTCGACCTTCAGCCGCGCGCCGAAGACGAACTCGACGTTGTGTCCGGCATAGCGTCCGGCAACGTAGAATGCCTCGATATCGTCGTCCTCTTGTTCGCGCAATCTGACGAAATAAAGCGCCTCATCACGCCGCGCGCCGCGGATCAAACGAATCATTTCCTCGGCGTCGCCAGGCAAGGAGCCGCCGCCGGGCATTTCCAGGCCGGCTCTGTTCACGCGCTCCGCCATTTGCGGTCCAGCCTCCGGATCGTCGACGAGGAATTGCGCGAACGATTCGAATATCTCGCCTTCGCACAACAGGTCGCTCAGCCGGAGCGAGACATTGATAGCGTCCGGTTCGCGGGGATCGATCCACGTACGCAGATCGAATTGCTGTGCGTCCTCGGACGCTACTTTTTGTACCAATCGTCCATCGGCGCCGATTTTGACCAGCACATCGGCGCGCAGCGAACCAAATCGGTATGGCCCCGCAAGATCGGCGTGGACGCCGGCGAGCCTCCGGTCGGCATCCTGAAGATTGCGGAGTTTGATCGATAGTTGGTCTTCGCCTCTGAGACCGGTGCGGTCCAGGCGGATCGTCCGCGACGCTTTCCGATACGCACTCGCTACATTCTCGAGCAGCGTGTCGATGCGATCGTTGCCGGCGTCTGTGGGTTGGGAGAGGCGAACCGGCGAAGCGCTGCTCCCGGTCCGCACCCACCGTACCAGCGACGCCAGGAAATCGAACACCGTGTCCGCGCCCAAGCCGTCGGGGGCGAATGACCGGGTGTGACCATCAGGCCGCGAAACCACCAGACGCCCGGAACCGCCATCTCTCACTTCGCAATCGCGGTTGTTGGGCAGTTCGACGCCCAGGGATCCGGACGTCCGGTGGATATCGACGAAGTCCGGGAACGCGAGAAACAGGCCGGGCGCATTGGACGACACCGCCTGCACTGTGCGGCTGGGATTGATCTCGAACTTGATACGGACATCGGCGACCTTCTCTGCGCGCGTGGCGCCGAAAAGGTTGAAGAGAAAGCTCTTCTTGCCTCGGGCGACGACGGTGAACGCGAGCCGTGCCTTGGCCGCGGTCATGAAGTGCAGTGTCGGCAGACCGGTCGTTCGACCGGTGGACTGGACGGCTCGCGTGCGCAGGCCAAGGTCGCCGGCGAGGGTATCGGCAATGATGTTGGCGACCGTGTCGCCGATCTTGTGAATGCCGCTGGTTTGGTTGGGGTCCACTGCTCCTGCTTTCACTCCGCTACGAGGGTGTGGTCCCGCCGGCCCGGATACCGTGTCCCGGCGTTCCTTCGCGGGGCGTACCTATTGTTCGGCCGCCCCGAGAAGGAACATCTTCACCGTGTTCCACCGCCCCGTTCCGGCGGCGGTCAGGCTGCGGGTCGCGATGTCGTCCTTGTCGGCTTCGGCGGCCGGATAGAGGATGATGGCTTCGAGGAATATGTCCTCTCCCTTGGCTTTGTCGCTCGGCTTCGAAGACGTTGGCGTAAGCAACAACCGCCGGCCTTTCGTATCGGCGATGATGACGGTTCGCTCAAAGTTCTTGTCATCCAAAATGCCCTCGATGATGTCTTGCTGCACCGGGCTCTTCGACTTTTGCCGATCTTCGAGCTCCTGCCTGATCGCGGCGCGCTCCGATAACTGGCCGATGACCGCGATCGCCGCCGGTGCGGTCTCGAACATCTCCGGCGGAGGCGGGGCGGCGACAATTTCGAACGATACCGAGTTCTGCTGCGTCTCGCGCGTCAGCTCGCTTTCGCTGAAGATCAGAACGTTGAATCGCTCCGACGATTCCTTCGTCATCGCGAATTTGATGTCGGCGCTGACTTTCGGGATCCGAAAGAGATTGGGCAGGGGCGGCGGTGTCTGGCCTTGGGAATACTCGATCGATCGCCGGTCCAGATCTTGCTGTGCCGCGACCATGCCGTCGCCGACGGTCTTGAAGAACGTTTCTATGCTGGTAACGGCGGTCACGTCGGGAAGCAGGTGCGACAAATCGTCGACCGATTTCCGAATCGCCTCGTATTTTGCACGGAACGCCTTCTGCCTCTTCTGAGACCTGAGCTCGGATTCGAATTCCGCAATCGAAGCCCGAAGGTTTCCCAATTCATTTTCGATCTGTTGCTTCGTGGACTGCGCCATCGGCGATTTCCTCTTACAGCGGCGAAGAACCGAATCGGTCGGGTCCCAACGCGAATTTCACGTGTCCGGGCCTCGCTTCCGGCCTCCCGCCATGCGGCACCCTCGACTTGTTGTTCCCTCTTGCCGGCGGACTAGCCGCCGCCGGCGTTCGCCGCTGCCTCGCCGGTCAATGCCTTCATAACATCGCTTACGCCGTCATAGATCTCCTTGTCGATGTCCGCCGGCGCCGGCAGCGCGGCCCCATTGGTGCGGATCGCCGCCGACTGGTCGAGCAGCTTTTCGGACAGACCGGGGTCGGGGAGGGCATGTATCGTCGTCGTAATCCGGGCCGCCGCCCGGTAGTCATAGCCATAGCCCAGCGTCATCGATGCGTTCACGCTGATGACCTTGAACGAAGCGCCGAGACCAACCTGACCACCAACCTGAAGTGTTTCGGCGATATCGGCGCTGAAGTCGAGGGTCGTCTCGGTGTATTGGTACCGGCTCGGCGCCAAGGACTTGACGAGCGCAACCAGGGCCGCCCGCTGCTCATCGGTGCCATTTTCGGTACCCAGCGTGTCACCGACGACTTTCATCAATTGCTTCAGGTTTTCGAGATAGTCCCGGTTCAGCTCCTTTTGCGCCTCGGCGATATTGAGGCCCAGATCGCCCACGATATCGGCCACTTTGACAAGCTGGCTTGTCAGTCTATCTGCCATGGATATCTCCTTTCAGGTTCGGACTAATTTCGGCTAGGCGTTTTCGCGTTGTTGCCGCTGTCCATGAGCGAACGAGACGGTGAACCACTTTCCACCGTCACGGTCACCGTGCTTGTCCCGCGCGTCGTTTCACCATAACGCCGTTCATAAGAGAACGACGGTGTCAATCCAGTGATCCCGACACCCAAGCCGCCACCGATCTCGCGGCTCCTCTCGACCATGAGATTGAGTTCAATTTCCGTTCGGGCTCGGCCAAATCGCGGCGCCGCCAGCAACGTGGCCAATGCCCTCAGCCCATGACCGTGCAACTGTGATGCGAGCGCAACGCCTGGATTCCGCGATAGGTCCGGTTCGCCGGGCCCGGCCGAATGGAACACGGGCTGAGTAGAGGGCCTGTCGAGCGCGATGTGCGAAGCGGCAGCGGTGGCCGTCGCATCCGCGATCCAGTCTTTGAGGTCGATCGGTTTCGATCCCGGGCGTTTCACGATCTTGACCTTTCGATGCGCCGTCAAAGATAGCGGGTGCCCGGTGACCTGAACACCCGGTAATTTGGCGGCGTCGCCGTCGTCACCAACGGCGCTGGCCCAGTCGGCATGACGATGGCGTCATGATCGCGGAGTTCAATCGCCGCTTCCGTGATTTTTCTCACCGCGATCGAACCGATGCGCCATTGGCCGGGCAGGGCAAACCCCGACATCCGAGGTTCCCCGCTTATGTCGTTTTGGGCGACAATTGACCTTCCTCAGCCTTTGCGAATGCGATAAGAGCCAATCGTTGAGGTCTTCATTCGAGTTGGTGCGCGAAGCGATATGGAAATTTTTTCCAAACTGACGTCACGGTTCTATCCGCGCCAAAGGAACGCGCCTACCTATATTGCCGTCCGCGATCGGGTAGACGGCGCGGGGGCGCAAATCCACGGCATCATGTCGGCAATCCTGTTCGCTCGTGCATTCGGCTTTATCTATCTCCATCGCCCATTCGGTCATATCGATCATGGCGACGACGATCCCCACTATGCCAAGGCGTGGGAAGATTTCATGGGTCTCGGTCGCGGCGAGGTCCGGGCGACGGAAGTCGATCGGTCAAGTTTGACGGTTCGAGACGTAGAAAAGATCCACAGGGTTAGATCGAGGAGGAACACGCTCTATACGGTTCCGCACTGCCACAAATTCGGTGATTGGCGCCCCGAACTATATGCCACCTTCCGCTCCGTTTTTCGGGACAAATACTACGCGTCCGAAAAGCCACCCCAGATGCCGAATGACGGGCGGCTGCGAGTTGCGGTCCACGTCCGCCGTGGCGATGTCTCGGAGGTCCTTCAAACTTCCGACCGCTATGCCTCGAATGAAGACATGGCACGTATCCTGTCTTCGGTGACCGCGTCGCTCGAAGAGTCGAACCTACCCCATCGGGTCGAAATTCATTCTCAGGGGCTCCACGAAGACTTTGAAGGGCTGCCGGTCGCCCGCGAGAACATGTTTCTCGATGACGATCCCCGGCGCACCTTTCACGCACTCGTCACGGCGGATGTACTGGTCATGAGCAAGAGCAGTTTCAGCTATGCGGCGGCCGTAATGAACACCGGGGCGGTGATCTATGTCCCGTTCTGGCACGCCCCGTTGCCCAACTGGATCCCGGTCGACGAAAATCTTGCCGTTGATGCAAATCGCCTGGGGGAGGCCACTCGCAAAGTGCCTTCGCAGTGACGGTGGAAGCCGCGCGGGCTAAGCGCTCGTTTTCAAGGCCCGTTCGAAGTAGTCGATCGTGCGCCGCAGCCCTTCGTCCCGCGATGTCGTCGGTGACCAGTCCAAGACCTCCCGGGCGAGTGAGATATCCGGACAGCGGCGTTGCGGATCATCTTCCGGCAATGGTCGAGAGAGAAGTTTCGAGGACGAACCGGTCAACGTCACGATTTCTTCGGCCAGCTCTCCAATTCGGCACTCGTCCGGCATGCCCAGATTGATCGGGCCGCTACAGCCTTCCGGACTCTTCATCATGCGCATGACGCCTTCGATCATATCGTCGGCATAACAGAACGATCGCGTTTGTTGGCCGTCGCCATAAATGGTGATGTCTTCGCCCTTCAGGGCCTGAACGATGAAGTTCGATACGACCCGCCCGTCGTTTTCGTGCATGTACGGACCATAAGTGTTGAAGATGCGGACCACCTTTATGTCTGTGCCGAATTGGCGCTGATAGTCGAAGAACAGCGTTTCGGCGCACCTCTTGGCTTCGTTGTAGCAGGCCCGCGCGCCGATCGGGTTCACATTGCCCCAGTAGTCCTCTTTCTGCGGATGGACGGCCGGATCGCCATAAACCTCCGATGTCGAGGCCTGCAGAATTCGCGCCCCGGTGCGCTTTGCCAAACCCAGCATGTTTATCGAACCGTGGACGCAGGTCTTGATGGTCTGCGTCGGGGCGTTTCGGTAATGGCTCGGCGATGCGGGGCAGGCGAGGTTGTAAATTTCGTCGATTTCGGCGTAGAGCGGAAAGGTTATGTCGTGCCGATGAAGCTCAAAGTGCGGATGGTTGAGAAGGTCGGTGATGTTGTCCTTGGTGCCGGAATAGAAATTATCGACACACAGGACCTCGTTGCCTTCGGAAATGAGCCGTCGGCATAGATGCGAGCCGAGAAAGCCCGATCCACCGGTTACCAGCACCCGGTTTCTTTGATGCACGTCTTTGTGCCTCCCTTGCTCGGCCAGGTCATCGGCCAGCCCCACCAAATCGGTCGACCACGCACGCCCACGCCATTCCGCTTGTTACCTAACATTGGAGTGTGACGAAGACCAGTTCGCCCCGAGTATGCTGCATTGCATGGCGGCGATTGGTGCGGATAATGGGCGCCGGGCACCAACCAGGTCGGGAGTACCAAATGGGTCGACAGCCGGGCATCTCGGCGGCAGAGGTCAAGAAGATGGCCAAGGATTTTGGCGCCGATCTGGTCGGGATCGCGTCGGCAGACACACTCAACGCCTTCCCGCCCGATCCACGCTGGCCGCAGACACCGGAGCGCATTTCGCCTTACTGCAGAAGCGTGGTCGTCATCGTATCGCGCATTCCGGTCGCGGCCTTTCGATGCAAGTCGACGATTCCCGTCCAATATCTGGACATGCTGGTATTGCGGCGCCTGGACCGGATCGCTTACCGCCTCGCCGAATCGCTCGAAGATCGTGGCTACCCCAGCTTCGTCACCGCCGCGCAGGAGACCGACTGGAATTACAAGAAGGCAAGCTATGGCCGGCTGAGTACACGTCACCTGGGCATTGAGGCGGGGCTCGGGACATTCGGCTTGGAGGTCAATATTCTGACCCCCGAATTCGGCCCGCGGCTCTACCTGACTGGCGTCCTCACCGAAGCGGAACTCGAGCCCGATACGCCGATGACGGAACAGGTCTGCATTGGCGAATCTTGCTCGCGGTGCCTGTATTCCTGTCCCTCCGATGCGGTGTTGCATTTCGGCATCGACAAGCGCGGATGCGCGACCGAGGCGCAGGAATTCGGTTATATGACGGCGACCGCGATGTTCGAAAAATTCACCGACGCCGATCGCAAAAAAAAGCAGGCGATGGTCCGATCGCGCGATTTGTTCGGGTTTTGGCAAGGGTTGCTGCGTGTTGTCGGATCGTTTGGGGATTGCCCCCGGTGTCTCGCCGTGTGCCCGGTGGGCAACGACTATCATGCCTACCTGGCCGGGCCGCAAAAGACGATTCCCGAGAAGACCGAGGAAAAAGTTGCCAAGGCCAAGGCATACAAGGATGCGCGACGAAGTGACGCGCCCATCGACGGTCTCAATGAATGGAACATCCGCTGGGTCGGCCCAGAGGGGTACAAGGGCATCGTGGCGCGCCAACTACAGACCTTCAAGAAGGCCCAACAGGCACGCGCCGCCGAGGCAATGGACGGAAAGGGCGAATAGAACGCCATGGTAGCGGTATTTCAAGTTCCGATTTCCGCGCAGGATATCAAGGATAAGGCGAAATCGCTCGGCGCCGATTTGATCGGTATCGCCGACGGCGAGGTTATGGACGAAAACCCGCCGGACCCGGCCGACCCGCAGCGTCCATCCGACATTTCCGACTATGACGCCGGTCGCGTCATTGTGCTCGCCAAGCGTTACACCAGCGGGACGACGAGGCT
Organism: Alphaproteobacteria bacterium; assembly: GCA_024244705.1. NCBI lineage: Bacteria > Pseudomonadati > Pseudomonadota > Alphaproteobacteria > Alphaproteobacteria bacterium. The sequence continues at coordinate 175,391 of JAAEOK010000042.1, read as the reverse complement.
GAAACGGTGGGACGAACGCCACAAATACTACAACGACGAGCTGACTATCACCGCGCTCGAGGAAATCGCCTTGGAGCTTGTTCTGTGGCTCGAGGACCAAGGCTACCCGGCACTGATTATTCCTCCGACCCATACCGATCCATGGCGTTATCGCGATGATCCCGCGGCACACCGGAAGTCGCTGCTGTCGTTGAACCATGCCGCGGTCGAAGCGGGGCTCGGCACGCTGGGGCTCAATCTTCAATTGTTGACGCCGGAATTTGGGCCGCGGGTCATGTTGTCGGCTGTGCTGTCATCGGTTCCGGTCGTATGCGATTCGCGGCGCACCGAGGCGTTGTGCCTGGGCCCCTCCTGCGGTCGGTGTTCCCGGACTTGTCCCGGCGATGTGGTCGGCCATTGGGATCGTGATTGGGCCGCCTGCGATAGCTACCGGTCGCCTCACGGCTTCGCCCAGCTCACGCAATTCCTGTGCGACGCGATCGACACCGGCGATGCGGAGGCCCAGAAGGCGTTGCTGAGATCGGAAACCAGCTTCAATTTGTGGCAAAGCATTCTGCGCGGCGCCGGGGTTGTTACCGGGTGCCGGCGGTGCCAGGACGTTTGCCCGGTTGGTGGGGATTACGAGCGCATGCTCAAGGATGCGCTCGACGAGATTCCGGAAGACAACGCGGAAAAGAATGCGCGCCTCGAAGCGATGGCGACGGCGGAGGCGGAGGGAAAGTGGCCGGCCGGATATGAGGCCCAGAAACGGTGGATTGGTCGCACGACCGCGCGAGAATAGGGGGTACCATGGTCCTGGCGTTGCCGGAGAGCCGCGACGAAATCCAAAAGATCCAAAGCGCGCGCAAGAAAGTCGCCGTCGAGAACGCAAAGCGGGCGCCCTTTTTTTGCGGCAAGCTCGACCATATCGACGTAGATCGACTCGACGATCCGGACGAATGGCGCAAGATCCCGATCCTCGACAAGGACATGTTGCGCGCCATTCCGCCGGAACATTTCTACCGCGACTTTTGCATCGCGCGCCAAGGTGAGATCGCTGAATTTTGGCGTTCGGGTGGGCAGACCGGGCGTCCTTTGTTCTACCCACGTACCTTCGAGGATATTCGCTACGCGATGGAGGGTTTTGCCCGTACTTACCGCATTGCGGGCGTGGGCAAGGGCGATGTCGTGCACAATTCCTTTCCGCTGGGAATTCATCCCGCCGGACATATGTGGGCGCGGAGCGCTTTCGATGACGGGATCGGAGTCAATTGGGTTGGGTCGGGTGCGGCGGCGCCGTCGGCGATGCAGATCCAGCTCCTGGACGCAATGAAGCCGACCTGTTGGATGGGGATGAGCAGCTATGGCATCCATTTGGCCAACCTGGCCGCGGCGGCGGGAATCGACCTCGCCAACGGACCCGTTGAGAAGGTCTTGTGCACCGCCGAGCCGATGTCGGCCGCCAAGCGCGATAAGCTGCAGCGCATGTGGGGTGCCGACGTCTACGACTGTTTCGGAATGACCGAGTGCAGCATGATGGCGGGCGAAAGCGCGGACCATGACGGCCTGCATGTGTGGACCGATTTTACCGTCATCGAAGTACTCGACGCGGATACGCTCGAACCGGTCGCCAAAGGCAAACCGGGCCTCCTGATAATGACGTCGCTTTATACCAACAACGCGACGCCATTCCTGCGCTGGAACGCGGGCGACATCGTCAGCTTTCACGAGGAGGGGGCGACCGAGGGCCCCTACGGTGTCTTTCCCATGATCCGCCATGCCCACCGAACGGCCGGGTTTTTCAAAATCCGTGGCATGAACGTGAATCATTCCGAATTCGAAGATTTCATGTTCGCCATCAAAGAGGTCGGGGACTTCAAGGCGGAAGCGTGCGCCACCGATGGCGTCGATCTGTTTCGCGTTACCGTCGAGATCACACGTGGTGCCGATGCGGAGGCGATGGCGATACGCTTGGTCGAGATGACCCGCGAGACCTTCGAGTTGACGCCGGAAGTGGTGGTGGTCGAACAGGGAACCCTGGCGAAGGAATTCGAGAACAGTGTCAAGGCGCCGCGTTTTGCCGACCGGCGGTCGGAGTCGGGGTGACCGCTTTCGCCTCGCTGGACCGGCCTCGGACGGTACCAAGGCCAACTATATTTTTAATGTTCTACTTTATATTATATGTATAATATGTTGTTTTAAAAAATTAATTCAAAAATTTCAGTTAACATGTGCGGATGGTAGGCGGCAAACGAACCCGCCATTATGCTATTCGGATTTCTTGACCTGCTTCGCATCGTCGTCTGCGCCGTTCGGCTGACTGTTGTCTTCCTGCGGTGCTTCGCCATAGGCCAGCACGAGGCGGGTTTTCTCGGTGACCACGCCGGTACCCTTGAGGCCGTGCTTCTTTTGGAACTTCGCCACGGCCTTTTTCATTCCGGGGCCATAGGCGCCATCGACGCTGACCGAGAGGCCTTCGGCGATTAACGCACGCTGGACGGCGCACACGTCGTGACCCTTGAAGTTTGGCGACTTGAACTCGAGGATTCGCCGCGCGGGCCGGGCTTCCGTGGGCGGGGCTTCTGTGGCCGGTTCGGGCGTGGGTTCCTTGGCGGCAATCTGCTTGGCCACCTCCTTGCCGGCGATCGCGGCCCTGGCAATAACCAGCAAATCCTCTTCGCTGAGCTCGCCGCCAGCCGGTTCTTCCTTGGCGGTAACCATCAACTCCGGTGACAGGGGCTCGGCTTTGCCGGTCACCAGCCGATCGAGAAATGTTGGCGAAGGGCTCTTGTTGGGCTCAGCCTTGAAGGTCACGCCACCCAAGCCGATTTCGTAGTACCAGACGTCATAAACCACCGGCTCGCCGCACCGGTAAACGCCCCAATTCTCCTTCCACCATCGGCTCTCGACATCATCCTTTTTGATGATCTCCGGTGGTTTGACCACTTCGGCGATGCGGAATTCTACGAGATTGCAAATCGGCGCCTCGGTGCTGTTGAGATTGAGAATGGAGAGCTGCGTGCGCCCCTGGACGAAAGGCGAGGCAATCGAATGACCGATTTGACCGCAATCGGTGAATTCATCGTCGGCCCAAGCGGCAGAAGTCCATCCAATTGTAGCGGCCATGATCACTCCAATTGGCCGGGCCGTCCGGCGGGCGATGTGCCTTTGGGGCATCAACTTCTCCTTGTTGTTATCGTTATCCGATGGCGGACGGGGATTCAGCGGGCGATTTCTATAGTCGAGCGTCAATCAATTATCCTCTTGGGCCTCAATTCGGGTGCCAAATGAAAGCCCGTTCGTCAAGCGGGAATTACACAGGATCGCGAAACTGTGTTCTTGTGCGTGGACCGGGCGACGATGTCCCGATCGGACTGGCGGCTCACGCCTAAGGACAGGTGCCGTCATAGTAGGCCTGTGCATCGCATACCGTCCCGCCGGGTATCCGGCAATTTCCCTGCTCACCGTCGGCGCCCTGTTCCTTTGTCACGCTATAGACCCCGCCGCGAATGGCACAGTAGCGACCGGCCGGCGTGACGTATCCGGTCACCTTGATGCCGCCGTCGGGGCATTCCCCGCGCAGCAACGCCCATTCCTCGCATTGACGATTATCCTCGAACAGGCAGACGCCATATTGGCCGCCGTCGCCGGCTGTTTCGATATCAAGCTTGCCACCCTTTTCAACACAATTGACCGATGCCGGGTTGGCCATCTTCGTCCCGCTTTGGGACGGTGGCGACATCGTGCCGTTATCCTGGCAGGCGGCCAGCAGCAGCATCGTCAATAGGGCGGTGAGCGCGCGATACATTTTCAACTCCTTGGGCATGATCGCAGGGCGATCGGGGCCACGCCAGTTAATCGCCGCGACACGAGGGGATACTCATTCATTATACATATCGGCGGGGTCGACGACGATTTCCGCAATGGTTTCGATGCGTCCGCCGCGCAGTGCATTGAAGAAACAATTGCGGCGTCCGGTGTGGCAGGCGACCCCGACCTGGTCGACAAGGAGCAGAATGGTGTCGCCGTCGCAATCGTAGCGAAATTCTTTCAATGACTGGATTTGGCCCGAGTTTTCGCCTTTGCGCCACAATCGGCGGCGCGACCGGGACCAGTAGCAGGCGCGACCGGTGCGAATGGTTTCCGCGATCGATTCCCGGCTCATCCAGGCCAGCATCATAACCTCGCCGGTATCGTGTTGTTGCGCGATCGCGGGAATGAGACCGCGGTCGTCGAATGACAGGGCGTCGATCACGGCATCGATGGCGTTGTTTTCCGCCATGATCAACCTGCCGCCGCGTTCAGGCGCCCGAATCCGGCGGCGAGATCCTCGATCAAATCGTCGGCGTCCTCCAGCCCGGCGTGGATTCGAAGGACCGGACCCGATGCCCGCCACTCGGTGGCCGTTCGGGACCTTTCGGGCCGCTCAAGGGTCATCAGGCTCTCGAAGCCGCCCCAACTGGCGCCGATGGCAAATAGATCGAGCCCGTCGACCATGGCGGCAACCGCGACCTCTGGGCATGGCTTGAGGATGATGGAAAACAAGCCCGTCGAGCCGCCGAAATCGCGCTTCCAAAATGCGTGGCCGGGTGTCTCTGGAAACGCCGGATGCAGCACGCATTCGACTTCCGGACGCGCGGCCAGCCATTCGGCAAGACGGAGCGCGGCCGCCTGGTGTTGTCGCAGGCGCACCGCCAAGGTCCGCAGGCCGCGAAGGGCCAAATAACAATCGTCCGGACCGGGGGTATTGCCAAGATAGTTGGCCGTTATCCGGACCTTGTCGAAATCATCCTGGGGAACGGTCAGCAATCCCAGCATCAGGTCGGCATGGCCGCCGATATATTTGGTCCCGGAGAGGACCGAGACGTCGATCCCAATCTCGCGCGGCCGATAGAAGTAGGGGGTGGCCCAGGTATTGTCGAGAATGGTCGTCAATCCCGCGGTTTTTGCGGCCGATTCAAGGGCGAGCACGTCAGGGGTCTCGAACGTCAGGGAACCCGGCGCTTCGATGTACAACACCTTTGTATTCGCCTGCACCAGCGTGCCCAAGGCGTCGGGTGCCATCGGATCATAGAAGGTAACCGACACCCCCAACCGCGCCAGCAGGCGATTGCAGCAGGCTCGTACCGGTGCATAGACGTTATCGGCGACCAGAACATGGTCGCCGCTATCGCAATAGCTCAGTATCGCCGTCGTAATCGCGCCTAACCCGGTGCCGACGGCTATCGTTCTGCCGCTACCTTCGAGGCTCGCGATGGCGTCTTCCAGGGCATGGGTCGTCGGCGTGCCGTAACGGCCGTAATAGAACTGGTTGTGCCGGTTGTGTTGGGCTTTTGCGAAAGCGTCAAGGGTCGGAAAGGTCACGGTCGACGCCCGGTAAGTCGCCGGATTGACGGCGCCTTTCTGGTCCTCGGGGTTGCGCCCACCCTCGATGACGTCGGTGTCTCGTTTCATGACTGGTTGCCGAGCCGGGTAACGGTTGCCGCGATCGTCGAATGGGCCATCCGACGCTCCCTTGCGGGCCACAATTCGACGTTGAGGTCAAGGTAATTCGCGTGAAAATTATCCTTGGCAGGGTGGATTTGTTCGCGGATTATGGCGTCAACATTGACGCGGGCCCCAACTCGCGCCTATGAAACAGGGAATTGGTGTTCGGATAGGACCGGCATGGTCCTTTTTCGTGCTAACCGGGACGGACAAGCATGACGCGGTCATCGCGGCGGCCCGGGCTTTTGACTAAACTCAGGGAGATATCAAACATGACAAATCTCAAACTCCTTACTGCTGGTGCGGCGGTCGGCGTGTTTGCGCTCGGCACCGCAGCGTTCGCCGATACGCTCGACGACGTGAAAAAGAAGGGCTTCGTCCAATGCGGCGTCAGCCAGGGACTGCCCGGCTTTTCGAATCCGGACGAAAAAGGCGATTGGACCGGGATCGACGTCGATGTGTGCCGTGCCGTTGCGGCCGCTCTATTTGGCGATGCCGGCAAGGTGAAGTACACGCCGTTGTCGGCCAAGGAGCGCTTTACCGCCCTGCAGTCCGGCGAGGTTGATTTGCTGTCGCGCAACACGACGTGGACGCTTGTCCGTGACAGCGCGCTGGGCCTCGATTTTGTCGGCGTGAACTACTACGACGGGCAGGGTTTCATGGTCCGCAAAGACCTTGGCGTGCAGAGCGCGAAGGAGCTCGGCGGCGCGACCGTGTGCGTCAATATCGGCACCACGACCGAACTCAACCTGGCCGACTATTTCCGTGCCAACGACATGGAATATACCCCGGTCGTTTTCGAGAAGGCTGACGAGGTTGTTGCGGCATACGATGCCGGCCGTTGCGACGTTTACACGACCGACCAATCCGGCCTCTATGCCCAGCGCATCAAGATGGCCAATCCGGATGAGCACGTGGTTCTGCCGGAAGTCATCTCGAAGGAGCCGCTTGGACCGGTCGTCCGTCATGGCGACAACAAGTGGGGCGACGTCGTGAAGTGGTCGCTCTATGCGATGCTCGAGGGCGAGGAACTCGGCCTCAACTCGAAGAATGTCGAGAGCGAGCGCAGTTCCACGACCGATCCCGGCAAGAAGCGCTTCCTCGGTACCGAAGGCGATCTTGGCGAAAATCTCGGCCTTAGCGCCGACTGGGCGTACAACATTATCGCGCAGGTCGGTAACTATGGCGAAAGCTTCGACATGAATGTCGGCCCCGACACGGCGCTCCAGATCGAACGCGGTCTGAACGCCTTGTGGAAAGACGGCGGCATCCAATACTCGATGCCGATGCGCTAGGCGAAATATTGGGCGATGGCTGGACCGGTTACGTTGCGTGCCGGTCCAGCCCGCCACTTGCGAATTTTGATTTCGAATTAAAAGAGCTCAGGGGGGAGCCATATGGCTGCCGAGAGCGAAAATACTGCCGCCGGCAATATCGATCTGGCGCCGACCAAGCCGCCGATATGGAACGACCCGGTCTATCGCGGCATCTTCTTCCAGGTCGTGGTCGTGGCCGCGGTTATCGGTTTCGGGATCTACATCACCAATAATACGATCGAGAATATGGCGGCCAGAGGCATATCCTCCGGCTTCGGATTTCTTGAGACCACGGCCGGTTTCGGGATCCTCATGTCGCTGGTCGATTGGAACGAGGAGATGACCTACGGGTGGGCCTTCGTCGTATCGATCCTGAACACGCTCCTGGTTTCGTTCATTGGCATAATCTTCGCCACTATTCTGGGCTTTATCATCGGTGTTGCGCGGCTGTCGGCGAATTGGCTGATCTCAAGAATGGCGATGGTCTATATCGAGATATTCCGCAATATTCCGCTTCTGCTGCAAATTTTCTTTTGGTATTTCGCCGTTTTGCGGGCGCTGCCGCAACCCCGGGACAGTGTTTCCGTCATGGGCGATTTCTTCCTCAACAACCGTGGTGTCTACGTTCCCAGGCCGATCCCGGAGGCCGGGTTCGATCTCGTATGGATTTCCTTTTTCGTCGGCATTGCGGCGACAATCGCCATCTCCAGGTGGGCGCGCAAACGGCAGGAGGCAACCGGCCAGCAGTTCCCGACGATTTGGGCCGGGCTGGCACTCATCATCGGGCTGCCGATCGCGGTGTCGGCCATCATGGGCTTTCCGCTTTCCTTCGAGTCGCCCGAATTGAAGGGGTTCAACTTCAAGGGCGGGCTCAACCTGATTCCGGAACTCGTGTCGCTCGTCCTGGCCTTGTCGATCTATACCGCATCGTTCATCGCAGAGATCGTTCGGGCCGGCATTCAGGCGGTGAGCCATGGCCAAACCGAGGCCGCGCGCTCGCTTGGCTTGCGGAATAGCTGGACGCTTCGCCTGGTCGTCATCCCTCAGGCGCTCCGGGTCATCATTCCGCCGCTGACCAGCCAATACCTGAATCTGACCAAGAATTCATCGCTGGCCGCGGCCATTGCCTATCCCGATCTGGTTCTGGTCTTTGCCGGAACGGTCTTGATGCAGACCGGGCAGGCGGTCGAGGTCATCGCCATGACGATGGCGGTCTACCTGACGATCAGCCTCGTCATTTCGATGTTCATGAACTGGTACAACAAGCGCATTGCGCTGGTGGAGCGATAGGATGACCGACACCACGTCGCAAAGCCATGAAGTAGGGCAACACCCGGACCTGCCGCCGCCGAAATCCACCGTCGGAATCGTCGGCTGGATGCGTTCGAACCTGTTCTCGAGCCCGCTGAATATCGCGCTGACGCTGATCGGGCTTTACCTGGTCTATATTATCGTTCCGCCGGTCGTGAACTGGGCATTCGTCTCGGCGGTCTTCAGTGGCGACACGCGGCACGTTTGCGATATGGGGCGTACCGCGGGTTCCCTCGGGGGCGCCTTCGACCGCATCGACTTCAACAACCTGGAAGACCCCAAATCGCAAAAGGCGATTCGCGAAAGCGGACAGTTTCTGGGGCAGTTCATCAAGGCGACCAGCGCGGAGGGTGCTTCCGTCCCGTCCGGCCTCGCCTCGATCCTCGAAAGTCGCGACCTCAACGCCCTAAAATCGGGTCTCGCCGAAGCGCTCAAAGCCGGGAACGTCGAAGCGGCCAAAGCCGATATCGCCACGCTTCAACCTATCACTTCGTGGGCCGCGGGCTACGACGGCGCGTGTTGGACCTTTATCGGCGTGTGGTTCAAACAGATCATCTACGGCCGCTATCCCGACGATCAATTGTGGCGCATCAATTTGGCTTTCCTCATTCTGATCGTTGTCGCCGCCCCGCTCTTCATCGAGCGAGTCAAGGGCAAGATCTGGATCGGCGCTTTCCTGCTGATCATCTATCCCGCCATCGCATATTATCTGTTCAGCGGGTTCGACCGCGCCGCGGTTAACGCTTGGCCACTACGATTGATGGGCATCACGGCCATAGCACTCGCGGTGCTGACGGCAATGCCCCATCTGCAGACCCTACGAGAACGATCCGGCTTGGTGGCGCTTATTTCGCTGGTCCTGGTCTCGTTGTGGGGTCTGTCGGCGGCCGCGACCTGGACCACCGGCACGCTCGGCGGCGCGCCCGGTTGGGCGGCGATCGTCGCAATTGTCTTGGCCGTTGGGCCGGCAATCGCCGTATTTCTGGGCCGTCTCGTACCGGGGTGGCGGGAGGGCCTTCATGACCGGTTCCTTCAGGTTACCATCATTGCGGCGGTGCTTACGTTCATCGGATTCACGCTACCGCTGCTGACTTGGAATGAGGTCGCCGGCCCGTCGCCGCCGTGGGTGATGGCGGTCGCGCCGGCTGCGCTTTGCTTTGCCGCAATCGCGCCATGGGGCTACGAACCCAGCGAAGCGGGGGCCCTCGGCAAATTGTCGTTGCTGCTGATGCCGGTCTATGTGGTGGTCGCCTACCTCGTCTTTGCCGGACCTCCGGATGCACTCAATTTCACCAGTCTCGATTGGAACTCCAATGCGCGCCCGATCCTTGGCGGTATTGCGACGGTGCTGCCCTTTGTTGAAACGCCGCTGTGGGGCGGGCTATTCCTGACCCTGGTGATTGCCGGCGTTGGTATCGTCGCCTCGCTGCCGATTGGTGTCGTGCTTGCCCTGGGCCGGCGCTCGAAGATGCCGATCGTCCGCGCGCTATGCGTGGCGTTCATCGAGCTCTGGAGAGGCGTTCCGCTAATCTCGGTGCTGTTCATGGCCTCGGTCATGTTCCCGCTGTTCTTGCCCGAAGGCATGAATTTCGACAAGCTGATCCGGGCTTTGATCGGCGTCGCGCTGTTTTCGTCGGCATATATGGCGGAGGTCGTGCGTGGCGGATTGCAGGCGATCCCGAAAGGCCAATACGAGGCGGCCCAAGCGCTCGGCCTGACCTTTTGGAAGAGTATGTCGCTGATCGTCCTGCCTCAGGCCTTGAAGCTCGTGATCCCCGGCATCGTGAACACCTTCATTGGGCTTTTCAAGGACACCACGTTGGTCCTGATCATTGGCCTGTTCGATCTGCTCGGCATGGTCCAGTTGGCGGCAACCAATCCGGACTGGCTGGGATATGCGCCGGAAGGCTATGTATTTGCCGGCCTTGGCTTCTGGATCTTCTGTTTCAGTATGTCGAGATACAGCCAGGCGATCGAACGTAAACTCCATACCGGCCATAAGCGCTAAGGAGGCGACCATGGCAGAAATCGAAACCGCGGTTGATACCAGCAAGATGCAAGTCCTGGACGAAGTCGCAATCGAACTGCGGCAAGTCCATAAGTGGTACGGCGACTTTCACGTCCTCAAGGACATCAACCTTCTCGTCAATCGCGGTGAGCGCATCGTAATTTGCGGCCCGTCCGGGTCGGGTAAGTCGACCATGATCCGCTGCATCAACCGCCTCGAGGAACACCAACGGGGACAGATCCTCGTCGACGGTATCGAGCTCACGGGCGATCTCAAGAATATCGAGCATATTCGCCGGGAAGTCGGCATGGTTTTCCAGCACTTCAATCTCTTTCCCCACCTTACCGTGCTCGACAATCTGACGCTGGCGCCGCTTTGGGTGCGCAAGATCCCCAAGGCGGAAGCGGAAGAAAGCGCCATGCTATACCTCGAGCGCGTGAAGATTCCCGAGCAGGCGAAGAAATATCCGGGGCAATTGTCCGGTGGGCAGCAACAGCGCGTCGCGATCGCCCGTTCATTGTGCATGAATCCGCGCATCATGCTGTTCGACGAACCGACGTCGGCGCTCGATCCGGAAATGATCGCCGAGGTTCTCGAAGTCATGGTCGGTCTCGCCGAAAGCGGCATGACCATGCTGTGCGTGACTCACGAAATGGGCTTCGCGCGCAAGGTCGCCAACCGGGTTATTTTCATGGACGAGGGCCAGATTATCGAAGAGAACGAGCCCGAAGAGTTCTTTAACAACCCGCAAAACGATCGCACCAAGCTGTTCCTCAGCCAGATCCTGTCGCACTAGAAATCGCTTCTGGCATTGGGTCGCGGCACACCGCGGCCCCTACCGCGATCTGATCGCCGCCGCATCGATCGCGCCGCGATCGTCGAACGCGCCGATAACGATCTTCGAAAACCGCCCGTCGCTTAGTCGTTGGGGTGTGAAATGTCAGCCGAAATGAGGCCGATATCCCGCGGGTCTTTCACCGCGCGATGTTTCTGGTCGTAAGGCACGAAACCGGCGCGCTGATAGGTCTGGATCGCCTTGGGGTGGTCAAAATTGCAGGTGTTGACGGTGAGGCGCCGCGGCTTGAGCGACCAAGCCGTCTCGATGATCACATTGAGAAAGTACCGACCAAGGCCCTGGCCGATGAACTCCGGAATCAGGCCGAAGAAGGCAAGGTCGATCTCGGGCAGGCGGCGGCGGTCCAATTCCGCGAAGCCGGCCGGCACGCCGTTCGCGTAAAGCACATACACATCGATCTTGTCATCTTCGATGATAGCGCGGAGCGCGTCGTCGGCGAGCGCACGTCGCTCCCACCATAGCCACGGTTCGCCGACCGTGTTGTAAAGATAACGATAGAAGGAAACCGTCGGTTCCTCGGCGCGCAGCAGCGCGAGCTTCCGGCCCGAAGGCATGATGACCGAAAGTTTCGGCGGGCCCGTCATTTCCAAATAGGTGATGACGAAATCGAGAATCCGCGGCTTTTTCGGTGAAGATGCCATCGTTCAATATTAGCCCGCGTGCGGGTCGACCAGCCAGCGCTGCATGACCGGGCACGGATTTTCGCCGTAGCCGAGGTGCCGGTAGAAATCCCGCACATCGAGGTTGGTTTTCCGGATCATCAGGTGAACCTTTCGAACACCGCGGGCCGACAACCATGATTCGGCGTGCCGGACCATCGCCCGGCCAAATCCGAAGCCGCGAAAATCCGGCGTCACCGCGAGATAGTAGAGCCAGCCACGGTGGCCATCCGATCCGGCCATGATCGACGCGCACACGGCGTCGTCCACCGTGCCGACGAACAGCGCGCTCGACGGCGTATCCATGCAAAGGGCGATGTCTGTTGCCGGCGGATTGTGCGAAACGACGAGTCCGCATCTTTGCCAAAGGTCGGCGACGGCGCCGAAATCGGTCGCGGCGTAGGGGCGAACGGTCAGCCGAGGTTCGACTGGGGATGCTTGTGCCCCACTAGCGGACATTAAGGCCGTCACCGTTTCCGTCACATGCCGTTGCGGGCGCTAGAATGCAAGGCTCGGGCGGCCCGGGCAAGCACCGATATCCGAGGCGGAGCAGCAAGCTAGGAAGCACCGGCATCGATGGGCGTATCGGGACGCCCGCCCCACTCGGTCCACGACCCGTCATAGACCGCGTTGTCCGTGTGTCCAATGAGATGCATGCCGAGGACCAAGATACACGCGGTAACGCCCGACCCGCAGGATGTGACCACAGGCCGTCCGAGGTCGAGGCCGGCGGCGGCGAATCGTGCCTTCAATTCATCGGCGGACAGGACGGTACCGGTCGTCGCGTCGAGAAGATCCCCATAGGGCAGATTGATACTGCCCGGGATGTGACCGCTACGGAGGTCGGCACGGGGTTCCGGCTCGCTGCCGTTGAAACGGCCAGCCGACCGAGCGTCAAGCAACTGCTCGCGGTCGCGGTCGATATTGACCCGCACCTGGTCGACGTGGCGAACCATCATATTATTGAGGCGCGCGGTAAAATGGCGTTCCTGCGGCGTCACCACGCCACTTTCGGTCGGTCGGCCTTCGGCCAGCCATTTGGGTAACCCACCATCGAGTACCGCGACGTCGTTATGGCCGAAAACCCGAAACATCCACCATACCCGTGCTGCACTGAACAGGCCGAGGGCGTCGTAGACGATGATTCGGTTGCCATCGCCAAGACCGAGCTTGCGCACCCGCGCCGAGAACTTCTCGGGCGCGGGCAGCATATGGGGTAACGCGCTGTCGGTGTCGGCGATCTCATCGATGTCGAAGAGCACGGCGCCAGGAATATGCGCCTCGACATATTCGGCGCGCGCATCCCGTTCCATGGCCGGCAGGAACCACGTCCCGTCGACGACCCGGACATCGGGGGCGGAAAGGTGGTGCGCCAGCCAGTCGGTTGAGACCAGGGATTCCGTATTACTGTATGGCATCAGACCGGACCCTACCTATTTTCATCGATTCATCCATGGCGGGATCGGCAGTCCCTTTTCGCGGAGAAAATCGGGATTGTACAATTTGCTGGCATAACGGGTCCCGTAGTCGCAGAGCACGGTGACGATCGTATGGCCCGGGCCCATCTGCTCGGCCAGTCGGATGGCGCCGGCCACATTGATCCCGGACGAGGTGCCGAGCACGAACCCTTCGTGCGCGTGGATGTCGAACAACACGTCGAGCGCCTCGGCGTCGGGTATCTGGAAGGCATCGTCGAGCGGCGCACCCTCGAGGTTCTTGGTCACGCGGCCTTGGCCGATGCCTTCGGTGATCGAACTGCCTTCCGATTTGAGCTCGCCGGTCTTGATCCACGAATAGATCGCCGCGCCCATCGGGTCGGCCGCCGCGGTAACGATGTCGGCGTTGCGTTCCTTGAGATGGGTCGCCACACCGGCCAGCGTACCGCCGGTGCCGACGGCACAAATAAAGCCGTCCACGGTGCCGTCGGTCTGCTCCCAGATTTCCGGGCCGGTGGTGCGGATGTGGCCGTCCCGATTGGCCACGTTGTCGAATTGATTGGCCCAGATGGCGCCATTGGCCTCGCTTGCGTTCAATTCCTCGGCGAGGCGGCCGGAGACGTGGACGTAGTTATTCGGGTCCTTGTAGGGCACCGCCGGAACCTCGCGCAAATCGGCCCCGCAGATACGCAGCATTTCCTTCTTTTCATCGGTTTGCGTCTCGGGAATGACGATGACGGTGCGGTAGCCGCGGGCATTGGCGACAAGCGCGAGTCCGATGCCGGTATTTCCCGCGGTGCCTTCCACAATGGTGCCCCCCGGCCGCAACAGCCCGCGATCTTCGGCGTCGGTTACGATGAACAGCGCGGCGCGGTCCTTCACGGAACCGCCCGGGTTAAGGAACTCCGCCTTACCGAGGATTTCGCAACCGGTTCGTTCCGATGGGCGTTTCAGGCGGATCAGGGGCGTCTGGCCGATGCTGCCGGTGAAGCTATCGCGAATGTCCATCGATTGGTCCTGCGGCGGGGCTGTTGGTGAGCGCTAAACTAAGGCGACAACCGGGGACGTTCAAGCATCCGCCTGGCGCAGCGTTTCCCGATTCGCAAACAACCATTGCAAGGCGATCAACGTCGACGCATCCCGAATGCCGGTCGACGAGATAATCTTCGGTAATTCGCTCACCGGTATCGGGATCACGCGGATGTCCTCGCCTTCGTGGTCGAGGCCATGAATACCGCCGGCGGCCGTCGCATCGACGCGCGCGCAGAAGAGCCGATTGAACTGTGTCGTCCCGCCGGGGCTGACGTAGAATTCGGCGATGGGCATCAGGTCGAGAGCATCAAGGCCGGTTTCCTCGTGGGTTTCTCGACGCGCCACATCGGCCGGATCCTCTCCGGTCTCGATGATTCCTGCGACGATTTCGAGAATCCATCCCGGATCGCCAGCGGCGTAGGCGCCGACGCGGAACTGTTCGATCAGAACGACACGGTCGAGGACCGGATCGTAGGGCAAGACCGCGACTGCGTGCCCGCGTTCGAAGACCTCGCGCACCAATGGTTTGCTCCATCCGCCCTCATGCAGCGTGTGACGAAGGCGATAGCGGTCGATACGAAAATAGCCGTCGAAGACTGTTTCCTTGGCGATGACTTCGACGCGGTCCTCGGTCATTCTGTTCCCCTGGATTTGGCGACGGCCAACCTAGCGAAGGCGCCGCCGCCCCGCCACGGCAATTTTCAGGGAGGACGTGAAGTGCCGACCCGTTCGGACAAACTCGAATTCGATGGCGCCCAGGGCGAACGCCTGGCCGCGCGCCTGGATCGTCCGGCCGGCCGGGCGCGGGCAACGGCCCTGTTCGCCCATTGCTTCACCTGCGGCAAGGATATTGCCGCCGCATCGCGCATCGCCGGCACCCTGGCAGCGAACGGATTCGCGGTGCTCCGTTTCGATTTCACCGGTCTCGGCCATAGCGAGGGCGAATTCGGCAATACCAATTTCACGTCCAACGTCGACGATCTGGTTGCCGCCGCCGACTATCTGCGCGCCCATCACGAGGCGCCGGCCCTGCTGATTGGACATTCGTTGGGCGGGGCGGCGATATTGGCCGCGGCCGGCCGGGTTCCCGAATGCCGCGCGGTGGCGACGATCGGCGCACCCGTGGACCCGGAACATGTCGCCCATCTGTTCGAAGGCAAGCGCGACGAAATCGAGCGCGAGGGTGAGGCCGAGGTATCCATGGCGGGCCGGCCGTTCCGCATCAAGAAGCAGTTCCTTGATGACATCAAGATGCATGACCAGCGAAAACGGATCGCCGATTTGCGCCGGCCATTGCTGATCTTTCACGCGCCGCGCGACGAGCTCGTCGGGATCGACAATGCGGGTGAAATATTCGCCGCCGCCAAGCACCCGAAGAGCTTCGTCTCGCTCGATGCCGCCGATCATCTGCTGACGCGAAAGCCGGATGCCGCCTACGTCGCCGATGTGCTCTCGGCGTGGGCGACGCGATACGTCGGCGCGGTCGAGGAAAGGGCGTTCGGCGCGCCGGCCGGCACCGTCATCGTCGCCGAAACCGGCGAGGGCGGTTATGCCAATGAGATCGCCGCCGGGCCGCATTATCTCCGCGCCGACGAACCGGCCAGCGTGGGCGGGCTCGATACCGGACCGGGGCCCTACGATCTGCTCTTGGCCGCGCTTGGGGCGTGCACGTCGATGACACTGCGGATGTATGCGGACCGCAAGAAATGGGCGCTTGATAAGGTCACCGTCACGCTGCGCCATGACAAGATCCACGCCGCCGACTGCGCCGATTGCGAGACCCGCGAGGGGCGAATCGATCATATCGAGCGGGAGCTTACCGTGGACGGCAATCTGAGTGCGGAGGAACGGTCACGCCTGTTGGAGATCGCCGATAAATGCCCGGTTCATCGCACGCTGAAATCGGAGATCAAGATCGATACTCGCTGGGTCGCTTCGGGCTAGCGCCAAAACGGGCCACTGGCGCCGACCGCGATATTGATCAGGCCGAGCGGCAGGTTGATCGAGATGATGCGGCGGATTTGGTTTAGAGATTCGGCGGCGGCGGGAACGTCTTGGCCATCGAGGGCGCGGCCGAGCGACCGGTAGGGGCCGGAATAGAGCACCAGGAAGAGTATCGTCATCAGCCAGGCGACGGCATGCATGATGGTGATCGGGAGCCCGGCCAGGTCGAACCCACCATAGAAGCCATAAACGAGGAAATAACCGGTGGCCAACAGCGCCAGCACGGTTGCCCAGACCCAGGGGAGGAAGAGGTCGAAGACGCCGCGCCACAGGGCGAGCCGTAGCGGAGGTTCGAGCGCACCGGCGGCGGGGCGCAGGCAGATATAGGCGAAGAACATGCCGCCGACCCACAGCGTCGCGGACAGGACATGGATGACTAGGGCCAAGGCGATCGACAATGTCATGGCGTGGTCTTTCGGCTGGTGACGTTGGCGACCTTAGCATTCCGATTGCGGTTTGGCGCTAATGGAAGTCGCGCGATCGCAAGCGGACGGTGCCACGGCGGAGCGGCGGCGGCCGCGTATCGCGACCGGGGTGAACGACCTCGTCGCCGGACAGATGGACCAGCCGCTCGGACAGGTCCTCGATCAGGTCGGCGACGACATGGATGACGATGCCTTCGCGCTGCATCTTGCCGGTGACCCGCATCAGCGTGGTGCCGATGACTTGGCGGCGGAAACGTTCGAAGATGGGTGGCCAAACGACGATATTGGCGACCCCGGTCTCGTCCTCAAGCGTGGCGAAGATGACGCCCTTGGCGCTACCCGGACGCTGGCGCACCAGAACCAGGCCGGCGACCCGGACCTTGTCGCCGTTCTGAAGGTGCATCAGCCGTGCCGCCGGAATCACTCCTTCGCGGGCCAGGTCATGGCGCAACAGGGCAATCGGGTGCGCCTTGAGCGTCAGGCGCAGGGCGGCGTAGTCGTTCATCACCTGTTCGCCCAACGGCATGTCGGGCAGCGCGACGGGTTGATCGGCCCCGCGGTCGTCCTCCTGGGCGGCGGCGAACAGGGGCAGGGGCGCCGGCCCGAGCGCGCGAATCTCCCACCAGGCGTCGCGGCGGGCGAGGTCCATCGAGCCGAAAGCGTCGGCGCGGGCCAGCGCCTCGAGCGATTGCGGCGTCACGCCGGCGCGCCGCCACAGGGTGCGAATGTCGGGATAGCCGTTGCCGCGGGCGGCGATCAGCTTCTCGACCTCTGTTTCCTTGAGACCCTTGACCTGGCGCAGGCCGAGGCGCAACGCCATCGATCCTTCATGGGCCGGCTCCAGGCTATGATCCCAGGTGCTGATATTGACGTCGGCCGGGCGCACCTCGACGCCGTGGTCGCGGGCGTCGCGCACGATCTGCGCC
The DNA here is from genome assembly GCA_024244705.1 of Alphaproteobacteria bacterium. Classification (NCBI taxonomy): domain Bacteria; kingdom Pseudomonadati; phylum Pseudomonadota; class Alphaproteobacteria; species Alphaproteobacteria bacterium. The sequence goes on along the minus strand of JAAEOK010000042.1, from coordinate 157,952 downwards.
GGGGCGTAGAAGCCCATCGGCTGGCTGTTGAGCAGGGCGCAGGCGAAGACCGCCGGGTAGTGGCATTTTAGCCAGGCCGAGACATAGACCAGGAGGGCGAAACTGGCGGCATGGCTTTCGGGAAAGCCGTACTCGCCGAAGCCCTCGATCTGATTGAAGCAGCGGTGTGCGAAATCCTCGTCGTAGCTGCGGGCGACCATGCCCGCGACCAGCTTTTCACGAAAGGTATGGATCTGTCCCGTCTTCTTGAAAGTCGCCATGGCACGGCGCAGCCGGTCGGCCTCGGCCGGGGTGAAGCCGGCGCCGACGATGGCGATGCGCATCGCCTGTTCTTGAAACAGCGGCACGCCCAGGGTCTTGCCCAACACCTGGCGTAGTTCTTCGGAGGGATAGTCGACCTTTTCTTCGCCATGGCGGCGGCGTAGGTAGGGGTGGACCATATCGCCCTGGATCGGTCCCGGGCGAACGATGGCAACCTCGATCACCAAGTCATAGAAGGCGCGGGGCTTGAGCCGCGGCAGCATCGTCATCTGGGCGCGGCTTTCGACTTGGAAGACACCGATCGAGTCGGCTTTGCACAGCATGTCGTAGACCGCCGGATCCTCAGCCGGGACGGTGGCCAAGCTATAGCGCTTGTCGTAATGGCGTTCGATCAGGTCGAAGGCCTTGCGTATGCAGGTCAGCATACCGAGCCCGAGAACGTCGATTTTTAGCATGCCGGCGGCGTCGAGATCGTCTTTGTCCCATTGGATGACGGTGCGGTCCTCCATCGCCGCGTTTTCGATCGGGACCATTTCATCGAGCGGCTCCTTGGTGATGACGAAACCGCCGACATGCTGCGACAGGTGACGGGGGAAACCGATCAGCTCGCGGGCCAAGCCTAGCGCCAGATGCAGGTTGCGTTCGCCGGGATCGAGGCCGATCTCGCGGACATAGTCGTCGTCGATGCCTTCCTTGCTCCAGCCCCAGACCGACTTCGACAGAGCGCCCACCGTATCCTGGGACAGGCCCATAACCTTGCCGACCTCGCGGATCGCGCTTTTCGCGCGGTAGGAGATGACGGTCGCCGCCAGTCCGGCACGGTCGCGGCCGTATTTGCCATAGATGTACTGGATCACCTCCTCGCGCCGCTCGTGCTCGAAATCGACGTCGATGTCGGGCGGCTCGTTGCGCTCGGCGCTGACGAAGCGCTCGAACAGAAGGTCGAGACGGCTGGGATCGACGGCGGTGATGCCGAGGCAGTAGCAGATGGCGGAGTTGGCCGCCGAGCCCCGTCCCTGGCAGAGGATGCCGTTGTCGCGGGCGAAGCGGACGATGTCGTGAACGGTGAGGAAGTAGGGCGCGTAGTCGAGCTCGCCGATGAGCGTCAATTCGTGCTCGATCATGGTCCGGACCTTGGCCGGCACCTCGGCGCCGAAGCGGGCGCGGGCACCGGCCCATGTCAGCCGCTCCAGCGCGGCCTGCGGGGAGCCGTCCTCCGGGGCCGGATCGACGGGATATTCATAGCGCAGCTCGTCGAGCGAAAAGCGGCAGCGGTCGGCGATTTCGATCGTGCGGGCGATCGCCTCGGGATGGTCGCCGAACAGCCGCGTCATTTCCGCCGCCGGTTTGATATGGCGCTCGCCATTGGCGTGCAGGCGATAGCCGGCCTGCGCGATGGTGCAGCCTTCACGGATGCAGGTCAGCACGTCCTGCAATAGCCGCCGCGCCCGGCTGTGGGCATGGACATCGTTGGTCGCCACCAGCGGCGTGTCGGCAGCAACGGCAAGGTCGGCCAGGCGGGCTATGCGCGCATGGTCACGGGGGCCGTAGGGAGCACTCGCGCTCAAATAAAGTTTTGAGTTAATTTTATCTTTTACTGCTTTGATTTCAGTTAATTCTATATCTTGATCTTGGGGCGGGACGAGGATCAGAACCTGACCATCACGATGATCGGCGAGGTCAGCCAGGGTGAGGTGACAATCGCCCTTCGGTGCGCGCCGCCGGCCCAGGGTGAGGAGCCGCGTAAGACGGCCATAGGCGGCGCGGTCGGTGGGAAAGCAGAGCAGGCTGGGAGCATCTTGCAGGTCGAGGCGGGTGCCAACGATTAGCCGCATGCCGACCTCATTGGCGGCGGCATGGGCGCGGACGATTCCGGCCAGGCTGTTGCGGTCGGTCAGGGCAATGGCGTGAAGACCATTGGTCCGTGCCGCGGCGACCAGTTCCTGGGGGTGGGAGGCGCCGCGCAGGAAGCTGAAATTGCTGGTGACCTGAAGTTCGGCATAGGCGGTCATGCTCTGGGCGGCCCCGCCGTCAGGTGAACAATCCATGCAGGAACCACTGGGGCGGGGTGTCGGGCCGGTAGAGCCCGGCGCGATAGAGCCACAACCGACGTCCGTCGCGATCCTCGACGCGGTAATAGTCGCGCGTCGGACTGCGTTCCAGCCACCATTCGGGGGCGATGCGCTCCGGCCCGGCAGCATGGCGGACCCGCAGCATCTGCCGTCGCCAGCGGATCAGCGCCGGCGGACCCTCGGGGATGCTGGCCACCACATCGACCGGCTCGGGCCGGGCGAACAGGCGGAGCGGCCGTGGCAGATCGCGTCGCCAGCCGAGCGTCGCTCCGCCTTGCGCCGCAAAAACGGGCCGCGGCATGACGGCGCGTTCGGGAATGTGGCTTTCGGCCGGATCGTGGCGGAAGACATGGTCTGTGCCGAGGCGGTTGGCGAGGCGATCGACGAGGGCGGCGATCTCGTGGTGGGTGGCCCGCGAGGGGAGATTGCCGTTGTCGAGGGAAAGCTGGTCGGCGGCGAAGGGGGAGACCGTTGGCGCGGCCAGGAGTGCGGCCTCGATCTCGGTCCCTGGACATGCCGATTCTTCCATCTGCCGTGCCAGGGGCTCGGCAAACAGGCGGGCCAGGTGGCCGCGGTCGCGGGTCGCGGCACTGGTGCCGATGGCGAGACGGATCACACCGCCGCCGGTCTGAAACAACGCCAGTTCAAGCCGGCGCACGCCGCGATGCGTCTGTTCGAGCTGACGGCACAGATCGGCCAGCAGATGGTCGAGCGCATAGGCGATGTCCTCGGTCCGGGTGACGGGGTCGGTGAAGACGAGGCGGGCACGCAGCGCCGGCGCGGGCCGGCGGGGCGAGATCGGCTCGCCGATGGTGCCATAGGCTTGGTCGAGGCGGCGGCCCGGTTCGGTGCCGAAGCGCGCGGCGAGAGCGGCGCGCGGCAGGGCGGCAAGCTCACCGACACGCTTGAGACCGAGACGGTCCAGAGTATCGGTGGTGGCGGGGTCGAGCCTCAGCCCTGCGACCGGCAATCCGGCGAGGGTGCTGGGGCCGCCATTGGGCGGCACGACACGGTCATCGGCGCGGCCATAGCGGGCGACGGCCCAAGCCGCGCCGGGCGTGTCGGCGAGGGCGCCCCGGGCGGCAAAGCCGAAGCCGTGAAGACGAGCGGTGATCCCGTCGAGCAAAGCCGCTTCGCCGCCGAAGAGGTGGGCGCAGCCGGTGATGTCGAGAAACAAGCCGTCGCCTCCGCTGCCGACGAACGGCGTATAGCGATCGCACCAATCGGCGACGGCGGCGAGGGCTCTGCGATCCTCTGCCGGAGCATCGTCGACGACCCGCAGGCCGGGTATCATGGCACGGCCATCGGCGACCTTGAGGCCGGGATGGATGCCGTCTGCTTGGGCGGCGGCGTTGGCGGCGCGGATGACCAGCGCGCCGTTCTCGACCGCCGCCGTGACCAGAGGTTCAGCCCGCCAATCGGGATGCGCGCGGCAGATCCGGTCGGTCGACAGTGTCGGCAGCCAAAGCGAGATCACCCGTCTCATCGCACCACTCCACAAGCCAGTTTCCGGGGGTGCCGCCGCGACACCGGTCGAGATCGAGATGCCAGCGCGGGAGATCGCGGGGGGAAGACGGTACGCTGGCGACCTGCCACCGGGTCGCGGCGGCGACGGGAGAATCGGACATTCGGGTACGGCGCAACAGGAAAGCGGTGACGCCATTGGCCTCGGCGGCCAATTGCAGGCGGCGGCTGGCGGTGAGATCGACGGCACCGGTCTCGGCCACCACGGCGGCCAAGGCAGGGGTACGCAGCCCTTCCTCGGCGGCCCACAATAGGTCTCGGTCCCTGTCGGCACGGGCGAACACGATTCGGCCGGGATCGAGTCCAAAACGCGCAAGCCCATGGCCATAGGGCGCCGCCGTGTCTCCGCCAAGCGGGCGGAATACCCACAGCACCGGTCCCGCCATGGCGCCCAGTCGCGCCAACAGGGCGGCGCAGAACCCGCTGGCGGCGCCGTCGAGGGGATCGAGACCAAGAATGTCGTGCACCGCACCGCGCGCCAGACCACCCCAGGGCAGGTGACGATCGATGGCGGCAAGGCCAAGGCGGATCGGTGGCGGACCTGTACCGTCGAAGCCGCACCCCTCGAGACGCGCAATCGTCGCCCGCAAGGCGGCGGGCGATTCGTTTGAGCGGAGTTGAGACTGGGTCTCCATCGTGGATCTCGTTATTTGTTCTTGTTTTGTTCTAATTGAGTGCCTTCATGGAGTCAACCGGAGATTGGAGACCGGCCAAATTCCGCCTCATAACCGATAAGACGCCGTCCTCCCGAATTTGCTAGAAGACGGTGCCGATACGCCGCGCTTACCCCACCGAGGATGTTCCATGACCCAACAGATCATCGACCTGACACGGCGTCTCAACGCGCAAACCCCGATCTACCAAGACGGCGACTTCAGTGACCCGCCGTTCCGCGTCGAACACTGGTGCGATATCAGGAGCCGGGGATTCCGGGTCTCGAAGCTGCACATGGGTGCCCAGACCGGTACCCATATCGATGCCCCGGCGCATCTCGTGGACGGCGGCGCGACCATAGATGCGGTCGATCTCGGCAATCTGATCGGTGCCTATTTCCTGGTCGATATCGATGGATTGGATGCTACCGCCGCGCGGACGCAAGCGATCTCGCGTTTTGACGGACAGAAGATCCTGCTCCTGCGGGGCACGATGCCCACGGGCCAGCTGTCAGAAGCCGCTATTCGCGATCTATTCGCCCTCGCATGTCCGGTTTGGGCATTCGCGACCGCCATCACCATCCGCGACCAGCCGCCCCTGCTGATCCATCAGATGATCGCTGAAAACGGCGTCACGCTGATCGAGGAGATCGACCATGAGGCGGCACGAGCCGTAACTCCCGGCGGACGCATGATCGCCTTGCCGCTGCGTCTCGAAGGGGTCAGCGGATCGCCGTGCCGCGTGATCGTTATCCACGAATTGGAGGGGTCCGGCTAAGCCCCACAGAGCGCAACCGGCCGGCCTCAATCTCGGCATTCGTCGAGGCGCCGTTCGACAAACGGCCAATTGACCAAACGATCGAGGAAGGTGGTGACGAAATCCAGCCGTCGGCTCTGGTAGTCCAAATAATAGGCATGCTCCCACACATCGCAGGTCAGGAGCGGTACCACACCCTCGGTCATTGGATTGCCGGCATTCGCCGTCTTGGTCACCGCCAACTCCCCATGGTCGAAAACCAGCCACGCCCAGCCGCTGCCGAACTGGCCGACGGCCATCGCCTTGAACGCTTCCTTGAACCGGTCGACGCTGCCGAAGGTTTCCGTAAGGCGCTTGTTCACGACGTCGCTCTTGCTGACCGTTCCCACGGGTGCCATGCAATTCCAGAAAAAATCATGATTCCAGGATTGCGCCGCGTTGTTGAAGGTCGTCTTGAGATCCGGGTCGGTCGCCGAACCGCGAATGATGTCGTCGAGCGGCTGGTTGGCGAAATTCGTACCGGTCACCAAATCGTTGAGTCGGTCGACATATTTGCGATGATGCTTGTCGTGATGTTGGCCGAGCGTATCGGCCGACATGTGGGGTTCGAGGCCGTAATAGGGGTAGGGCAGGGGGCGCAGCTCGAACGGCATGGGTGTGTCTCCGGATACGGGAATTTGCCGGTCGACCCTACTTGTCGCGGTCGTATCAAGGCAAGGCCCGGGCGCCGGCCCAAAGGCCGATCTCGAAAATAGTGTGACCGCCGCTTTCGACCCGATGGCGGCTATCGCTCATCGGCTGGTTCGGCAAGATCACGGGATTGACAGGACACGTATTGACGGAGACAGTCTCGATCATGCAATTGGAACAACACCATATCGTGGTTTCCGGCGGCACCGGCGGCCTTGGACGGGCGGTCGTCGGACGGCTGCTCGAGGACGGCGCAATCATTCATTTGCCGAATTTTCACGCCAAGCAGCTCGAAGGTTACCCGCACCGCGACCATCCGAACGTCGTGGTCGAGACTGGCATCGACCTCAGCGATGAAGGGCAGGTCGACGCGTTCTTCGACAGTTGCCCGCCGCTGTGGGCTTCGGTCCATCTCGCCGGCGGTTTTGCCATGGCGTCGCTGGCCGATACGACGGCCAAAGATTTCGCCCACATGATCGACATCAATTTGCGGACCGCGTTTCTGTGCTGCCGGGCGGCGGCGCGGCGGATTGACGAAACCGGTCGCGGCGGCCGCATCGTCAACGTCTCGGCACGGCCCGGCGTAGAACCGCGCAGCGGCGCCGGGATGGCGGTCTATGCGGCGAGCAAGGCCGCGGTCGCGGCGTTGACCGAAGCCCTGGGCGAAGAACTCGCCAAAAAGAATATCTGGGTGAATGCCGTTGCGCCGTCGATCATCGACACTGCGGCAAACCGCGAAGCGATGCCCAAGGCAAATCACGACACCTGGCCCAAGCCGGAGGAAATCGCGGAAACCATCGCCTTTCTGGTGTCCCCGGGCAACCAGGTGACCCGCGGCGGAATCGTACCCGTCTACGGGAAGTTCTAGTAAGCGTTCCAACAAAGCACGGACGACTCTGTCATGGCCGTGCACCGACTCCCCGCGGTGGTCGTAGAGGACAATCATGAAGGTCCACGACGAGTCCTATCGAACGATCTGGCTCAATGACGACGGTTGGTCGATTTCGATCATCGACCAGACCAAACTTCCACATGCCTTCGTCACTACCGGTTTGAGGTCGGTCGACGATGCGGCGCAGGCGATCTCCCATATGCTGGTGCGGGGAGCGCCGTTGATCGGCGCCACCGCAGCCTATGGCATTTGCCTGGCGCTGCGTGCGGATTCCAGCGACGCGGCCGTCGAGCTCGCCTATGACCAGCTACTGGCGACACGCCCGACCGCGGTCAATCTGCGCTGGGCGCTCGACGAAATGCGGGCCCATGTCCGCAACCGGCCGCATGAGGCGCGTGTCGAAGCTGCCTACCGACGCGCGGCCGAGATCTGCGACGACGATGTCGCCATGAATTCGGCGATCGGCGACCACGGCTTGCCGTTGATCGAGGAGCAATGGCGGAAGTCCGATCAATCCCGCCCGGTCAACGTGTTGACGCACTGCAACGCCGGCTGGCTGGCGACGGTCGATTGGGGGACGGCGCTGGCGCCGATCTACAAGGCCCACGAAAAAGGTGTGCCGGTCCATGTCTGGGTCGACGAGACACGGCCTCGCAACCAGGGCGCGGCGCTGACCGCTTGGGAGCTCGGTCGACAAGGGGTTTCACACACGGTGATCGTCGACAACGCCGGCGGGCATCTGATGCAGCGCGGCGCGGTCGACCTCTGTATCACCGGCACCGACCGGACGACGGCATCCGGCGATGTTGCCAACAAGATCGGCACCTATCTCAAGGCCTTGGCGGCTAGCGACAACGATGTGCCGTTCTACGTCGCGCTCCCCGGTCCGACCATCGACTGGACGTTAACCGATGGGTTCGACATTCCGATCGAGATGCGGGGCGCGGACGAGGTAACCACGATGACCGGTCGCGATGCCGACGGTGCGGTCCATACGGTCACCATCACGCCACAAGGGAGCCCGGCAGCGAACTACGCTTTCGATGTCACCCCGGCGCGCCTGGTCACCGGCCTGATCACTGAACGCGGTCTTTGCGAGGCATCGGCGCTGGGCTTGGCAACGCTTTACCCGGAAAAGCTGGAATAGAGATTTCGGACAACGTGTTCCCGTCGCATTGGCACCGAATCCCGTGCCAAGAGCAAGATCGTTTCAGATCGAATCGACCTGAAACGTGAATCTTGCTCTAACTCAATATGTTGGGGCGTGATTCACGGCTCACTTCGTTTCGATGTGAGCCGATCACGCCCTAGGCGTCCGTATCCCGACCGTTGCCGCTGCGCCGCCATCGTGGCTGGGTGCTGCCCGAGCGGTAGATCATGCGTTTCAGCGTGCGGTAGGGGCCGCCGAAAATCCGGTCGTAGATTCGGTTTTGGCGCGGCCGATCGGCAAGGGCCCATTCCTCCGGCCGCATCAGGTCGGGGCGCAAACGAGCCTTGAGTTTGTAGACATGGTAGATGTCCGATCGGGCCAGGGCCAAAAACAAAGATTCGCGGCGGCGGCGCAATGTGCGCCCGTTGCCGCGGTCGAGCGCGACCTGGAAGTCGATGACATAAGGGCGGCCGTCGTTGCCGAGGATTAGATTACTGCGCTTGTTCGAATCGACATGGGCGATTCCGCGCAAGTGCATTTCCTTGTAGGTGTCCACCAGGCGGTCGAAGAAATCGTCGGGCACGGTTTCGTCCGGCGCCAGCCGATCGAGCGGTTTTCCGGGCACGAAGTCATGGAAATAGCCGCGATCGCCACATCGTGGTCCGAGAGTGGGCACCCCGACAACGCCTTCAAGCTTTCCGTAGATACGGTATTCCCGGCGCGACATCCACGCCGCCATCGGACGGAAGAGGAAGCCGCCGATCATGCGGAAGTCGCTGAGCTTGAGAATCTGGCGGCCGCCACCTGGCTCCACATAAAGCACGTTGATCGAGAAAAAATCGTCGTGGAGAACCCTATCGACGCGATAGGCGCGACCGCCGATCGTGATCTGCTCCGGATAGCTCGGTTTTTGCATGACGGCGCTCGTAGGGATCGGGCGCGGCCGGTCCGCTGCCGCATCTAAGGCATTTATCGCGGAAACGTGATGGTCCGTAAAGGTATGTCGGCGCTATAACCCAGATATCTGGATACACCATTGTCTCGCGATCGGGAGCATGGCGATGCTGCGATGGCCGGCTGTCGGAATCTGCCTGATCTTGAGTTGGTCCGCGTTTCCCGCGGAACGAGCCGACGCGCAAGCGTTGGTCGTTATCGATGGCCAGACCGTCGATCTGGATGGTACGGCATTCCGCTTGGCGGGCATCCTCGTGCCGGTTCCGGGTGAGATTTGTACGGTTCGAGGTCAAGACCGCGATTGTGGGCGCATTGCACGCGCCCAGTTGCTCGATTTGACCGCCGGTGCGGTGGTCGAGTGTCGGGCCATCGAGGTCGCCGATCAGGGTCCGGTTGTCGCGCGCTGCCTGGCGAACGGCTATGACCTGTCCTACGGCATGGTCTATACGGGCTGGGCCCACGCCGCCGACGCGGTCTATCGAAACACTGAAATCGAAGCCCGCGACGCGCGCCGTGGGATGTGGAACCCGGGGCCCAACAACTATCCGGATATGCGATAGAGGCGCTCGGCGGCGGAGCAATGACGCCGTATTTGAATGCCTTTTATTGGATCTGATCGACGTCGTAGTTGCAGACTTCGCAATCCTGCGGGATGTCGTCGTTCGGCTCCAGGTTATTGTCCAATTCGGTCTGAATGAACTGTTCGACCTCGGCCTTGTCGTCGAATTCCTTCGGATCCGGTACTTTGGGGCTGCCGTCGCCGCAAAAGCCGCCGACGACGGGCGCACCGGCGCCGCATTCGGCATCGACCTTCTCGACCACTTCGTCCTCCGGCAGGTCCGGCGAGCCATCGCGGCCGACAAAGGAGGCGAGGAATTTCTTGAGCCACGCCGGGTCCACCTTTTCGACGCGAACGCCATCGTCATCGATGATGCAGACCCAGCCATCCTCGGTGATCACCACGACTTCCGTGTCGTCGGCACAGAACATGCGCCCCGATGTGCGGTAGCCGATCGACTGGTCGGCGCCGGTGTCGATGCCCAAGCTGCTGCCGCGAATGCCGATGGTCGCGTGGGGCGTCGTGAAAATGACGTCCTCTTGTTTGGCGATCCGGCCGCCGATATAGCGCAAGACGCCGGTGGTGACGGAGATCGCCATCTTGCCGACCGATGTGTCCGGGTCATAGGCGAACTCGTCGAGCACGAGATCCGAACCCGGCCCGATGGTCAGCGACGACTGATCGAGAAACAGGATCTGGGTCTGTCCGCTGCCTTCGGTGACGATCCGTTCCTCGAAGAAGACATCATTGCCGACGACCAGCGTGCGCGTCGATTCGCCGGGCGGCGTACCCAGGGCGCTCGGATTGACGGCGGCGGTGACACCGACTTCGGCGGCGTAGGCCGCACCCATGATGGCAAGCAACAGCGCAGCGGCGCAAAACGGCACCGTGGCAAGTTTGGATAGCATCATCGCGCCCTCCTTAGAATCGCTTCCGAGCGGCAACCAACGTCGACAGATTGTCGTAGGTATAATTCGGCAGGTTCGAATCGACGCTGATGTACTCGAGCTGCCAGAAGATCGACCAGTCTCGATCGATCTGAAAGTCGTTCGAAATGGCAATTCGGTATTCGTCGTCCTGCCGCGTTACGAACGGCGATACGACCGGATCCGGGGCATCGTATTCCCGATAGATGTACCACCCGCCGACAGACACCTGCCACGGCCAGGCGAGATCGAACGGCGCATCATAGTAATAGCCGATGCGGCCGTAGACATCGACGCGGTGATAGGCGTTCTGCGGTGAATTCGCCTGCACGTCGAATCCGCGGACCTGCCCGTAAAGGACCCAATCCTCGTTGGGACGATCGGTGGCCCAAAACGTCAGGCGATGCTGAACGCCGTCTTCCGAATCGTTGGGAAAGACGGAAATATTTTGGAAGTCCCTGTAGAGCCCGATATAGCGCAGGCCGACCTTTGTATCGTCGCCGTATTCCTTCTCGAGGTCGACGCCGCCGCCGAAGCCATAGCCGTACAAGTCCTGACCGATAAATGAAACATTCGAGATGAAGAAGGGTCGAACGAAAAGGGTATCGACGCTCTGCGGCAGGACGGCGATACGGGGACCCGTGCGCAGCTCCATGAATCCGACATTGTACTGGTCGAGATCGACTTGGGCGGTGCCGTAGAATTCGGCGTCGGTCACCCATGCTTCGTCCAACGGCGTCGCCAGGTCGTAGCGGTGGCGCACCCGTCCGGACACGAAGCCGTTGATATCGTCGGTCGGCTGAAATCCTGTGGGTATCATCGCCGGAAAACCGCCAGACAAGATGAACGGACCGTCGGGTCCCGCATTGGCGTTGTCCTGATAGCGGATTCCGGCCAGTACCGCGCCGCTGAACGTCGAGGCGGCAACGCGTTCATCGACTTCGTCGAGATAGCGCTGGGCGCGAGCCCGCGAAATCGGCGGCATTGCCGGATCGGTGAGCGCGTCTTCCAGATATACTTTGGCGGTGTCATAGGCCTTGAGACGATAATAAAGAACGCCAATCTCCAACTTTATGGTCGGCAGGTTGGGGTTGATCAGCAGCATCCGCTCGAAGGTCTGGATCGCCGCCTCGTAGTTCCGAAGCTGCGTCGCCACATAGGCGAACCGCGCCATGTTATCCAAATCGTTGGGTTGCCTGAGCAATTCTCGGAACAGTTGATCGTATTCCGCTTCGAGCGATTCGTTGCTCTCGGCCGTGGCCGGATGGAAAGCGGTCAGGACGCCGACAACAGACATCATGACGATCAGACGTCGGATATTTGTATATTGTAAGTACATCTTCGTTGACACGGGCTGTTGTCTTGTTTGGCTTGTCGCCGGTTAGACGTTACCACATGACTGACAGAGCATAATACCGCAACCGAAAAATATCAGTGACCTGGATCACTTTGTTTTTGCATCGAAGACGCCGTCCCAATCGGCACCGGGCGGCTCCGCCATATACGCCACCAATCGGTCTAGGTAGAGATCGTAGAGACCGCCGAGGTCGATTTCACCCATCTGCCGGCGGCAAATTTCGAGCTGTTTTTGAGCGATGTCCCAATGTTGTTGCCGGTATGCCGAAAGCAACGCTGTATGTTCTCGATGGAGGTTTTCGAAGTGTTCCGTTCGCGCGGTCTCATCGTCGCCGAGCAGGGCGAAGATGCGGGTCGCTTCGCGTTTTCCCACGACGCGAACGAGATCGAGCTCCAGCATTGCGAAATCCGTCACTTCATCGTGGGTGCTTTCACCAACAATGATGGGGACCCCATAGGTCTTGCATTGCCCCTCGAAGCGCGAGGCCATGTTTACCGTATTGCCGAGGACGGAATAATCGAAGCGCTGCTCCGAGCCCATGTTGCCAACCAGGCAGGGCCCGGTATTGAGACCGATCCCGCACCGAAAACCGCCGAAATCGAAACCGTTGTACTGGGTATCGGCCTTCAATTCCTCGTCAAAATCGGGCAATGCACCGACCATTGCCAAGGCCGTAGCGCAGGCATTGCGAACGTGGTCCTGGTCCGGCAGCGGAGCATTCCAAAACGCCATGATTGCATCACCCATATATTTATCGATGGTGCCGCGGCGCGACAGGATCAGGCGTGTCATCACTGTGAGAAAGCGATTGAGCAGGTGCGTCAGCCCCTCGGGATCGAGCTGTTCGGAGATGGCGGTGAAATTGCGGACATCGCAGAACAAGACGGTCATCTGGCGATTTTCGCCACCCAGCTTGAGGGCAGACGGGTTGCGGGCGAGCTCGTCGACCAGCGCCGGCGCGACATACTGGCTGAAGGCTCCGCGCACCTCCTTCCGCTGTGCCTCGCTGACGATGTATTTCATGATCGAATTGGACAGATAGATCGCCGTGCCGATGAGAACCGGATAGACCGGATCGAGAAGCAGTCCGTGCTGCGCGTAGGCCCACCAGCTGATTGCTACCCCGGCGGCGACCAATACTCCGCCGAGCACCGTCGACATCACGGCACCGAAGCGGTCGACCAGGAAAGCGGTGGTGAGCGCGAGACCGAGCAGGATAAGATACAGAACCTCGCCGCCTTTGGCCCAAAGCGGGCGCTGCAGGAAATCTTGGAGCAGGATCTGTTCCATCGCCTGCGCATTGAGCTCGGCGCCGGTCGCTCTCGGAATGAGCGGCGTGGCGACAACGTCCGAAAGACCTTCCGCCGAAACGCCGACCACCGCAATCATGCCCTCGACGCGCGAGGGGTCGAAGTTTCCGTCGAGGACCTCCCAGGCAGGAATTGTGCGCTCCGGCACACGACCCGTATCGTAGAGCCACATACGCCCGTTGGGGTCGGTCGGCACCACGAACGCGCCGATCTTGGCTTTCGAAATCCCGGCCGCGGTGCCGAGGCTCTCAAGATCGCGCTGGTCTGATGACCGCAACATCAAGGTGGCGGCACCCTGACCGACGCGCAGCCCTTCGGCCGCCAGCGACGGGTACATCTCGCCGCGAATATTGACGAATAAGGGCAGTCGGTGAAATACCCCATCGACATCGGATTGTGCATAGATGGCACCGTTCCCGGCCGCCGATTTTTCGAGGTCGGGAAGGTTGACGATGGCGCCGCCAAAGGCCGGCACGAAATGAAGCGGATCCGCTCCGACGAAGGCAAATGTCGTGACGCGGTTCGGCAAGGGCGAGGGCCTGTTTATGGGCGCGAATCCGGTCACCACGCCACCCGGTACGATGGCCTTGGCCAATACGTCGTCGTTGTCGGGCAGGTCGATGTCTTGCAGCGCGCTTAAAATGGCGGCGCGCTTTTCGAGGTCGGGAAGGGAACGCACGACCTGGATCGGCGAAGTGCGGTCAACTTCCGCAAACACGATGTCCATAACGATGGTTGCCGCGCCACTATCCCTCAACCTGTCGATGAGGCGCGCGATCACGGTCCGCGGCCACGGCCATTGGCCGTGACGCTGCAGGCTTTCCTCGTCAATGTCGATGATACGTACCGGCGCCGGCTGATAGATCCGCGGCTGCAATCGCTGATAGGCACCGAACACCATGAGCCTTAGGGCCTGCAACGGCTCCGGATCTTGAAACCGGACGCCGACCCCGGCGGCAAGGATCAGCAGACCAACAACGATGCCGTGCCAGCGTCGCATGGCCCTATTTTGGCTGCTTGGGTGTCAACGGAACGAATTGGGGATGTCCCGAAATCGCACAGGACATCCCCAAATCTGAGATTGGGGACCGGCAGTTACCGGCAAGGAGGCGCCAGCTGCTCCCGGCCCTCCCTAAACGACCTGCCAGGTACCGTCGGCCTGCCGGCAGGCGGTGCCGGTGGCGGTTTCGGTCCGGCCATTGACCGTGACTGTCTGCTGGAAGTCGCGACAGTACTGTCCACTCGACGTCTGGTAGGTGCGGGTCGGCTGTACGGTACCGCTATGGCCGCTGTCCGGATTCACCCACTGGGTCTGTTGACCGGTCTGGCCGCTCTCCAAGGCTTGCTGGGTGCTTTGCGCCGCCATTTCCTGGTCGCGCTGGTCGAGCATGTTGCCGATCGCGCCGCCGGCGAGGCCGCCGAGTAGAACGCCGGCGGCGATGCCGGCCGCCCCGGTTCCGGTCGCCGCTGCCAGCAGGCCGCCAGCGGCGGCGCCACCCGCGGCACCAACTTGCGTCTTCGTTCCGACATTCTGACAGGCTGTCACGGCGCCAAGCACAATCACGGCGGTGGCGAGTGTCGTGGATCGTTTTGCGAGCGTGTTCATGAGGACCCTCTATCCCGTTCTGCTTTGGACAAATGGTATTTGAGCGCCTTCTTTAGCACGAAAGGGCGCGACACTGAAATGACATTGGTCACAGCTATCGGCGTGACCCAGAGAGTCCGAAAACGGTTCTAACCTGCGGGTGCGGCAGCCATATTTGTTGCCGCCGGCTTCGCCGGCTCTTTCCTTTCCTTCTGCGGCTGATCGGCCGCTTGGTCAGCCTCCTTCAGGCGTCGGCAGTTGCCATCGAGGAAAGCGCCAGCCTCGATCGACAGCGACTCGTGAAGAATATCGCCACGGACATTTGCCGATCCCGCCAAGGCCACGTTCTTGGCCACAATTTGGCCACGCACCGTGCCATCGACATACGCCGAATCGGCGACGATCTTGCCCTTTACCTTTCCGCTTTCGTCGATACGCACGTTGCGGGCCTTAACGTCGCCATCGATGGTGCCCTTGATCTCGATGTCGCCGGCACAGTCAAGGTTGCCGGTGACGTTAAGCGCCGCACTGATAATCGACGATGCCGAAGCAACATTGGCCACCGGCTTGGGTGCCGGGGCCGGGCTTTCCGCTTTCGTCGTTGGTGTCGATTCGGGTACTGCGGGCCGCGGAGTTGCGGGCTCGCTGTTGTTTTGCTTTGACTTATTGAACATACGGGTCCCCTGCCTAGAAATCGCCGTTCTGGTGATAGAACAGACTAGCCCTATCAAGCGAGTTTGCCCCTTCGGTGGGACAAATTCGTGACAAGGGCAACGTCTGGCTCGTGCTGCAGGAACGGCCGCGTGTTGCGGCCACGGGCAAAAACGATTATTCACACGTCGCCTCGATTGTACAGCCCGACGCAACCTCGCGCCGTGTTTTTTTGGGTGATGTGATGGATATTCTTGAAGGATTCTGGCAGCAGGTCGCATTGGTCTGGAAAGCCGGTGTCTTCGGGGTCAGCTTGGGTCCGATTCTTGCCGCGGTTTTGGTCTTTTTCCTGTTTTCGGTGACCCGCGGATTCTTTACCCGAGTGATCCTCAAGGCGATGCGTCGGTTGGCGGATAGAACGTCCACCAGAATCGACAACATGTTCGTCGATGCTCTCGAAAAGCCGGTTCAGTTCGCGTTTCTCGTTCTCGGCCTGTACGTGGCGGTCCAGGTCGTGTCGGGCTCGGTCGATACCGGGGACTGGGTCCACAGCCTGATCCGTGTGCTGATAATTTTCACCATATTCTGGGCTCTGTTCCTGATGGTGGAGCCGTTTTCCTACCTTATCGACCGGGTCCTGGCGCAATTGGGAACGCCATTGACGGCGCAGGAGACCTTGCACGCGTTTGCCGTAAAAATACTCAAAGTGTTGATCGTAATCTTGGGCATCGCGGCCGTGCTGCAGGAATGGGGGTTCAACGTGGCCGCCGTCTTGGGCGGTCTCGGTCTGGCCGGCATGGCGTTCGCGCTCGGTGCCAAGGACATGATCGCCAACCTTTTCGGCGGCACCATGATCTTCATGAACAAGCTTTTCGATCGTGGCGATTGGATTCAGACCAGCCACCTAGAGGGCGTCGTCGAGGAGATAGGCTTGATTGCGAGCCGCGTCCGGCAATTCGACAAGGCGCTGGTGACGGTGCCAAACAGTCTGCTAACCAACGAGCCGATCATCAACTACTCGAAAATGACGAATCGCCGCATTTACTGGAAGGTCGGCGTCGAATACCGGACCACACAGGACCAACTCCGCACGATCGTGCACCAGATCCGCGACCACATTCACGACACCGATGCGTTCGAGACGGATCCGGAGCGGGTGTCGACCCTGGTTTTCGTCGACGAGTTCGCCGATTCGAGCATCAATATTATGATCTATTGCTTTACCAAGACGACAAACTGGGCGGAATGGCTCGACGTCAAGCAGGATTTCGCATTCAAGATCAAAACAATAGTCGAAGGCGCCGGTTCCGGCTTCGCGTTTCCATCCCAGTCGGTTTATGTGGAGAAATGGCCGATGGGCGAGGCCGAACCGTTCCCACTTCAAGCCGACGCGGAGGGCACGGCTTCCGGCTAACTGATCGAGGCCAGGGCCTTGGTAAAGCCCTTGAGCGAAAACGGAACGTTTACTTCCTTTCCGCCCGGATCGAACATTTTTACGGTCCCGTTGTTGCCCGCCTTGAAGGCGCCGAGCAGCTTGTCCGGAAATTCGAATTGCGATTGGCAGCCGTTGGGTGAACAGATCTGAAGCGGTATGCGCAGCGGCTCATTGCCGTCAATGCTCATGCCCAATCCCTGCGGCAGGAAGACGCCGAGCGGAACCGTAAGCAGGAGAATCGGCCGCGCGGCTTCGGGTACCTTGAGAACCGTCAGGGTGACGATCGGCCGCGTTCCGTCCTGAGTCGTAACATTTTGGAACACGAAACACTTTCGGCCGCCTTGAGGGATTTCCTCACAGGCCTTGGCCCAATCGTCAAACGTCGCTTCGGGTTCGAGGGGCTGTTGCTGGGCGCGGGCGCCGAAAGCAAAAACCAGTATCGTAAGGAGCAATGTGAACGCAATTAACCGCACGGGGGGCACAGCTTGGTGTGGCATCGGATATCAGCTCATGGGTTTGGTTGCTCGGGTGCCCTGGGGAGGACGCCGCGCAACTTACTCGACATGCCAAGATTAATCAAAGCTTTAGGGTTATCTACCACTATTGGACAGAATGCCTGTGACATCGGGTCGCGGGCGCCTGGAATCGGATAACG
Organism: Alphaproteobacteria bacterium; assembly: GCA_024244705.1. Lineage (NCBI taxonomy): Bacteria > Pseudomonadati > Pseudomonadota > Alphaproteobacteria > Alphaproteobacteria bacterium. The sequence goes on along the minus strand of JAAEOK010000042.1, from coordinate 140,521 downwards.
TGGGTGGCCGGAATGGTTAGGAGTTTCGTGCTTGGTGCGGCCTGTATTCTGTCGGCGTGCAGCCTTAGCGTCGATGAGACGCAGACGGCGAGGACGCAAATGTTGGGCATGAAGAAATCCGAATTGCTCGATTGCGCAGGACTTCCAACCCGCGACGCCTATGGCGCAGCGAAAGAGACGCTCACCTATGTTCGAACCGAAATGCACGGCGATTTTGCCTTTACCTGCCAGGCCGATTTCACGATTTACCGGGACCGTGTCGAACACGTCGCCTATGAGGGACTGGAACGCCGTCTGTTCGGCCCGCCGACACCGTGCATAAACATCGTGAAGAGCTGCCTTAAATAGATCGCGTCCCGGCCGGCGGCCGCGCCGGCACAAATCCCAGACAGTTGTTTCTAAGCGAAGTCGGTTCGTGTGGGTCGATTCCAACTGCCAGTCATGTCTCAACAATGGTAGTCTCCGGCTCAGAAAATCAGCCAGGGAATACGCGAATTAATGCCGCAGAAGCACCGCAACGACCATGCCTTCACGCGGACCGATCTCTACGGAACGGTTTCCGAACCAACCTATGCCGGCGGGCTGAGCTTCATGCGCCGCCGCTTCAGCAAGGACCTCGAGGGGGTCGACGTCGCGGTCACCGGCGTGCCGCTCGATACCGCGACCACCAACCGCCCCGGCGCCCGTTTCGGACCGCGCGCGATCCGCGCCGCGTCGACGGAGCTTACATGGCCAAGAATCTGGCCTAGCGCCTTCGATCCCTTCGACCGTTTGGCGGTGGTCGATTATGGCGACTGCGCCTTCGATCATGGACGCCCGGAAACGGTCCCGGGCGCCATCGAACAGCATGCGCGGACCATCATCGAGCAAGGCACGGCAGTCCTGACCCTGGGCGGCGACCACTTCATTACTTATCCACTACTCAAGGCGCATGTCGGCAAACATGGACCCTTGTCGCTGATCCACTTCGACGCCCATTCGGACACTTGGACCGATGAGGACGACCGGGCCGATCACGGGACGATGTTTTTCCATGCCGCCCGGGAAGGGCTCGTCGAAACGTCGCGTTCGGTGCAAGTCGGGTTGAGAACGACCAACGAGGACACGCGCGGTTTCAACATCCTCGACGCGCGGTGGGTGCACTACAACGGGATCGAGGCCGTGATCGCCGAAATAAAGCGCATCGTCGGCGAGTCTCCCTGCTATTTGACATTCGATATCGATTGCCTCGACCCCGCCTATGCGCCCGGTACCGGCACCCCGGTCTCCGGGGGTCTGACGTCGTTCCAGGCGCTCGAGATCGTGCGCGGCTTGCAGGGCATAAATTTGGTCGGCATGGATGTGGTCGAGGTGGCGCCAGCCTATGACGTCGGGGAGATTACCGCGCTGACGGCGGCGACGCTGGCGGTCGAGTTCCTCTGCCTCTACGCCCACCACTATCCGGACCGTCCCGCCGCGTAGGCTTTTGGGCGTCGAATGGGCTGTTCGATCGTGTCCGGTCGCCGATGGTGGCGGCGATTCCTAAGGCCGGATCGTCAAAACGACATAGATCAGGAAAAGAACCATATGCACGGCGCCCTGCAGCATGTTGGTACGTCGCCCGCTGAACGTGATCGTCGAGACCAGGAGCGTCAAAACCAGCAGTGTTATGGCGACGGGTGACAGGCCAGAACCAACTTTTGATCGGTGATAAGAGCGATCGCAACGACCGCCGGCACGGTCATGCCGATGGTCGAGAGCGATGATCCCAGGCAGATGTTGACCGAGCGCTGCAGTTGATTCGCGAGCGCCGCTTTGAGCGCGCTGACGCCCTCCGGCGCGAGGACCAGCAGGGCGATGAGAATTCCGCTCAATCCAACCGGAAGCTGCCATGAGTCGACGGCAAAGTCGACCAGTGTGGCGAGTTTTTTCGACAGCAACACGATCGGCACCATGGTCAAGACCAGGAATACCGCATGGTAGAGGACAGAGCGCCGTCACCGGCCAACATGATCGCCGTGATCAGGGACACTTCGATGCCAATAACAGAAAGCGTCAGGATCAAGGTGCCCAACGGTTCGCCGAGCAGCTCGGCGAGCGCGTCGGCATGGCGCACGACGCCAAAAGCACCCCACAGCATGGCCACGAAAATCCAGACGAACAGGGCCAGGGCGAGCGCGGGGTTGCGAATGTCGGCGAACCAATAATCACCGACGGAAAGCATGATCGCTGCGGTGATGGCGCCGGCAACGAAAGGCAGTTCCGCGCGCGCCGGAGATTTGGTTTTCCGGGTCATGTCAGTTATGAGATTGCCCGATTGAGAGGCGAGGTCGGAAGCGGTTTCTTGGCCGACGTTGTCATGGGCCCGCACCTCGACGTTGCATTATTCTCCGTATGTCTTGAACAAAGGAGATTGCAGGTATTGTATTCTAAGCAAGAGCAGCAAATTCTGAGGCGGGAGGCGGGTCGCCGCAAACCGCGGCGCGCGGACGGTCTGGCCGGTGATTGCAGCCATTTGAACGCCACGACCTCGCCAAGAAGAAACGACCCAGCCATGCGGCCATCGGCCGCGGTGTTGACGAGTGGTCAAGCGCCTCCCTGCTCGAAATCGGCGTGGTACTCGTCGAGCACCTTTCGGGCGAGCGATCCGATCGCGATGTAATCGGCTTCTGTCAGGTTCGCCAGCGACACGCGCGCCGACGAATCGACGACCTCGAAGCCCTTGCCCGGCAACAACACGACACCGGTCTCCTTGGCCAAGCGAAAGAGGAAGTCGGTGCCCTTGTTGCCCTTGCGGAACCAGGTTGCGAACGCCTTGCCGTAGAGTTTTTCGCCGAGCTTCTGCAGGTCGATCAACGTGTAATAGTTGACGTCATCCGGTTCGCGATGGGGGTCAAGCCCCATATTCTCCCACAGGGTCCGGTAACGGTCGCGGATGAGTGCCTTGGCCGAATTCTTGTAGCGGTCGCCCCGATCCATCAACCCGTTGAGCGCGAATAGCATCATCTGCAATTGCTGCGGCACCGAAAGTCCAGCCGTATGATTCAACGCGACGGTTCGGCTGTCGGCAACCAGGCGATCGATGAAGCGTAAGGCCCGCGGCTCGGTGGTCAGCGATGAATAGCGCGCATCGAGCGCCTTCTTCGAGTCCTCCGGCAGCGCCGCCAGCGCGTCGTCCAGCACGTTGTCCTCGTGCAATCCGATGACGCCGAGCCGCCATCCGGTCGCGCCGAAATATTTGGAGAACGAGTAAACGCACAGCGTGTTGCGCGGGCAGGTCGCGAACAGCGAAACGAAATTGTCCGCGAAGGTCCCATAGACATCGTCGGTAACGACAATGAGATTAGGACGCTTGGTGGCGATCAGTTTTGAGATTTGGTCCAGTCCGGTGTTCGAGATCTTCACCGACGGCGGGTTGCTCGGATTGACCACGCAAAGGAACTTGATCGCCGGATCCTCGAGCTTTCGCAACTCGGCTTCGGGGTATTGCCAGTCGGCATCCTCATCCATCCGGACATCGACGATTTCCAACTGATAGTCGGCGAGCGGCGGTATCTCCAGGTAAGGCGAGAAGATCGGCGTGCCCAGGGCGATCTTCTCGCCCGGGGCGATCAGCCTATTCTCCCGCAAGGTTTGGAATATGTAGGTCATCGCCGCCGTTCCGCCTTCCGTGGCGAACAGCGAGAAGTCCCCGCCTCGGGCTTTCTGGCCATACATCTCCTTCGAAAGGTAGGCTTTCACGATCTCTTCGCAGTGCCGAAGCATGCGCGGCGGGGTCGGATAGGTGCAGCCGAGGAACGCGCCAACCGCCTCGAAGAGGAAGCCCTCGCGATCCAGCCCCATCTGATCGCGAACGTAGGAGACCGCCGATTCCAGAAAGCGTACGCCCTCGGTGTCCAGGTGGTGATGGGCGTAGGCATGAAACCTTTCGACGATCCCCGTCCGCTCCGGCAGGCCGCCGTAACCGCTGTCCAGATAGGCGTAGGACCGCTCGGCCTCCTGGAGGGCAAAGTCACCGAGGCGCAGGAAGGCGCGCCGCGGCAGGGTCGCGAGAAAGTTCGGATTGCCGCGACCGGCGTTCAGCATCATGCGTTCCGAGTCGGTCGAGGCGATCTCGATCAGCTTGTTCTTTAGTTCGAACGGACTCAAATCGGCGAACTGGCTGTAATCGTGCTCCGACATGGGATGTCCTCTCTACGCCGGTCTATGGGGCGGGATTGGTGGTAATGAAGCCGACGATGAGCGGCCCCCACAATGTGAGCAATACGTTGGCGACCGCATAGGTCACGGTAAACGTAACGACCGGCGTCGCGTTGCCGGCCTTCGCCAGCAGGGCGGCGAAAGTGGGGTTCGCGCTGCGTCCGCCGGCGACGCAGGCGAGGGCCTCGATCGGGTTTCTGATGCGCAGGACGAAATAGGAGAAGGGGAAAACGATGAGCTGCGGAATCAGGGTCACGCCGGCACCGAGAAAGAGCAACAACAGGCCGTATTGCTCCAAGGTGACCAAAGCCTGGGGCCCCGCGGTCAGGCCGACGACGCCGACGAAGACGGCGAGGCCGAAATCGCGGAGGTAATTCGACGCCCCCATCGGCAGCGCGGCGAAACGCGGGTGGACGCTGCGCAGCCAGCCGAAGAACAGCCCCGACAGGAGACAGCCGCCGCCGGCGCCGATCGTCACCGGGATGCCGGCGACCTTGAACTGGAGCATGCCGAGGAGGACGCCAATCCCCATTCCGATGCCGAAGAAGATGAAATCGGTAATCGCTGCCGCAGAGATCTTGTACCCGATCTGCGACTGGACGCGATCGAGGTCCTTGGTGCGGCCAATCAGGCGCATCTCGTCGCCGGTATGCAATTCGAGGTTGGGATAGAGGGGGAGGTGCCGGCCCATGCGATTGACGCCGACCACGAACACGCCGTGACGAGTTTCGACGCCGACATGGTCGTGCAATTGCTTGATCGTCCGGCCGTGGAGCTTGCGGTTGGTCAAAACCACGTGGCGCTGTTCCTCGACCAGTTCGAAATCATCCGGGGCGACGACTTCGTGGCCGAAATAATCGCTTGCCGATTCCAGGACAGGGACCTTTCCGGTGATTCCGACGATATCGCCCGCCATGACCTTGGAGTCGTTGTCGAACTCGATCTTCTTGCCGTCCCGAAGCAATACTTCGACGGCAGCGTCGGAAAGCGCGCCGTCGATCTCGAGCGCCGTCTTGCCGTTTGCCTTGCCGTCGCCGGTGACTTCATAGAACCGAGTCGTTACGGTAACGGCCATGTTGAATTGCCCCGGCTCGATTTCGGCCCGGCCCCCCGACATATCCTTGGCGAGTTTGAGCGCCTCCTGCCGGATGTCCCACTTCATGATCGTCGGGAAGAACCAGGTAACCATGATGATCGGACCCAGGTTGCCGAAGATGTAGCAGACCGCATAGCCGACCGCGAGATTGGTTTGCATCGCCTTGATCAGCTCCGGCGAAACGTTGAGCTTGGCCAGGGAATCGCCCGCCGTGCCGAGGATCGCCGATTGGGTCAGCCCACCGGCCGCTAGGCCGGCCGCCGTTCCGCGGTCGAGATCGAACATCCACGCCGCGGCAAGCACGCAGAGCAATCCAACGATGCACATGACGGCGGCGGACGCGAGCTGGTTGAGCGTGCGCAGGTTGAGGGCATGGAAGAATTGCGGGCCGCCCTGATAGCCGACGGCATAGATAAATAACGCAAAGAAGATGTTCTTGAGGTTGTCATCGACTTTGACGTCGAGCTGTCCGATCACGACACCGGCGATCAAGGTGCCGGCAATTCCGCCGAGCACGAACTTTCCGATCGTCAGCTTTCCGATCGAGAAGCCGACGGCAATCGTGACGAAGATCGCCAATATGGGCGCCGCATCGAAAATGCGATCGATGAATTCCATGGCGGCTTCCCCCTTACACTCTTACGCGACGATCGTTCAGCATTTTGACCAGTCCTCGCCGATGGTGTCTTTCGTGACTGTCTGGCCGGCGTCTCGACCGCAACATTCGTAACTTACTGAGAACAATCGTTCATGGATCCGAATTTCCCCGCATGACCATGTGCGACCATTGGTAGCGTAGCAAACATGGCAGTTGGAGCGAAAGTCGGTTCAGATCCGGCAGGATGGGCCGGTCGGCCCTTACGCAGGAATCAAAAAAAGGGCTGAGCTCGGCTGCCCAACGCCCTAGATTGGTTGGCTCCCCGGGCCGGACTCGAACCAGCGACATGGTGGTTAACAGCCACCCGCTCTACCAACTGAGCTACCGGGGATCAGGTCGAAATCGACCGTCCGCAATACGGCCGTTGACGGCGCGGCCTTATAGCAGGGCGGCGGCTGCGTTGGCAACACCGTCGGGCCCGGTGGTGGCTGCCGATTGCGATTGCCGAACGGGACTCTCCGTCACGCCGATCGCGACAATCGCGACATGGCGAACTATGATCCGGGCATGTCTTTGTTTCGTGCCGGTGTGCTCTGCCAATTCGTATTTGCCGCGGCCGTGGGATCGGCGGCTGCGGGCGAATGGGCCACCGCGCCGCAAATGTCGACCGCCCAGTCGGAAATCGCGGCGGCGGTCGTGGGTGACCGGATCTATGTCGGCGGCGGTCTGACCCTGTTCGGCACCACGGCGACTTTCGAGGCCTTCGATCCTCGGTCGGAATCTTGGGAAGAGCTGCCGGCGATGCCCGAAACCCTGCATCATCTCGGCATGGCCGGATTGGCCGGCAGGATTTACGTCACCGGCGGCTACGACAGCATTGCTTTCGATCCCGATCGAACGGCGATGTTCTCCTATGACCCCCAGACCAGGCGTTGGCGCGAAGAACCGCCGATGCCGCTGCCCCGAGCCGCCCACGCCATGGCGGCGCTGGATGGCAAGCTGTTCGTGGTCGGTGGCGTCGGGCCCGAGCATCGGAAAATGCAGGTTTTCGATCCGCAGACGGGAATCTGGGATACGTCGCGAGCTCCGCTTCCAACCGCGCGCGAGCACCTGAGCGCGGCGGTCCTCGGCGGCGAACTCTATGTCGTCGGTGGCCGCGGATTTGGCGCCGGCAACCGGTCAACACTCGAAATCTACGACCCGGTGACGGATCGATGGCGTGGGGCGGCGGACATGCCGACGCCGCGAGGCGGGCTTGCGGCCGGGGCTTTGGACGGTCGGCTTCACGTCACCGGCGGTGAGGCGTTCTCGCCCGGATGGACCTTTGCCGCGCATGAGGTCTACGACCCCGAGACCGACACATGGTCGACCCAGGCGGATATGCCGACTCCCCGGCACGGCCTGACCTCGGCCATCGTCGGCAGCCGGTGGTATGTTGTCGGCGGGGGCGAGGAGGCCGGCGCTCGGACGGTGATTTCGCTGACCGACGCAGTCGAGGCTTACGATGTCTCGAATTGAACTCGGGCCCGGAGGGCGAAACCGTGGTGCTGCCCCGGCGGACAAATCAGGGCGGTTTAGGGCCGGCCGAGCAGGCAACATAGGAGGATATCCGGTGATGAGACTCTTCGCATTGCTGTTCGCGACTACGGTCACCTTGGTCATGCCCCATGACGCCGGCGCGGATACCGCCAAAGCGGCGAACTTCTTCGCGTCGGTTTATATCGATGACGACAAGGTTGGCCAAATCCACCTTACCGAGACGCGCGGAGATAACGATGATGTCGAGACCCTGAAATCGAATGCATCGATGTCCGTGCTCGGCATCGATGTCTACAGTTTCACGCAAACGATCCACGAAGACTGGGAGGACGGAGAGCTGCAATCCATGCACGCCGAAACCGACGATGACGGGACCAAATACGAGGCCACGGTGAAACGGACCAAGTCGGGATACGAGGCCACCCTGAACGGCAAACCGGTGGAGCTTCCCGTGACCGCGTTTCCCAGCGCGTTCTGGCACTACGGCATTACCACGGCATCGGCGATTTTCGACATGAAGGACCTATCGGTCTGGCAGGTTTCGGTATCGAAAAAGAACGAAACCCTGAAATCCGATAAACAATCAATTGAGACGGAAAGATTCGATTTTACAGGCAGTTGGAAGGCATCTTTATGGTTTAACACGAAGAAAGAACTGGTTCAGTTCGAGAACACGGTCTCGGGCCACGAGGTCAAGGTCGTCCTCGAGAGATAAACTGGCCGCGAGTTATGGCCGCTGATTGGCCCGTTGAATGACTTTCACGCTGACCAGCTTCCACCGGTCGCGGTGCAAGATATTGAGCGAAAAGTCGTTCTGTTCGCTCCACTGGATTTGGCGCAGCCCCGACCAAACGATGTAGAAACCGCCGGCTGCGATTGGACCGATATTATCGATACGAAAGGTGCGCACCTCACCCTGGGCCACCGGGGTAATGAGCCGATGCCCGACGGTGCCGCCAGAATGGGCCCAGATGTCGGCTCGGTGCTGATGGGGCCCGACCTCGATCAGTAGAATCGTACGGCCGGAATAATAGGCATCCGACCAACCCCACTCGTCCTTGCCAAAGACCTCGTAGACCGTGTGAACGCACCGGATGGTGACCTCGAGCGAGAAAGATTCGCCGGCATTCAGCCAAAGCACCTCGCCCAACTGACTCGTGCCCCAGAACCAGAAGGCATCGGCGTTGCCGGAATCATGGTTTTCCCAGACATGGTCGACGCGGAGCCTGCCGGTCTCCCGATTGGCCTCGACAAACGGTTGTAACAGATCCCGATCGCCACCCTTTTGGGTTCGTGTCCGGTGGTAGAAGAAACTGTCCCATATCTGGCGCGTGTCTTGAGGTTCGCCGGTTGGCAGGCCCCACTCGCGGGAAATCATCTGGATAGATGGGTCGGGAGCGGCGGCCCCCGCGAACGCAGCGCCGAGCGCTTTCCGGTAGCCCGTCGTCGCCTGACGAAGGTCGGCGGAATCTAAACCGGCGCGGCGCAGCGCGGCCTCGTAGCGATCGGCCGCCGCCGCGCGGCGTTTTTCGTCTTCGTCCTCATCCGTCGTACCGGTCGCCGTATCGCTGAGCCGCAGGCGGTGGAGCCTGGCCCGGTCACGCATGATCTCGGCACGTAATGCGGACCAGGCCTGTAGGCCGACGGTCTGCGCGACCTTCTTGCTGAAACCGTCCTGAAGCCGCATGATCTTTTTCGCCAGCTTCTCTTCATCCTTGAGCGCCCGCAGCTCTTGCTCGAGACCTTGGCGGCGCAGCGCGGCCATATCGGTATCGCTCAATTGCGGATGCGCGGGCAGCGACAGGGTGAAATCGGGCGAATCGTCTTCCGGCAGGCGATCCTCCGCCGAGGTGGCGACTTCGATTCTGGCCCGCGGGCCGGTCAGGCCGAGCCTGCGAATTGGACTATAACGTGATGATTTTGCCTTCGCCATGGCTGTTTGCCCCCCTCTGAGGTTGTCGGCAACCACACCATCGATCAACGCACCACCGGCTTATGTTGTCACAGCCCGCTGGGGAAAGCCAAGTCCTCTTGTCGCCCCTGGACCGGGCAGCCAAGTCGTGTCGCGCCACTCGGTTGCGCCACCGAGCGGTTTACCTTCCATGCGCGGGAGGTCTTGCGGATTTGCGCAACAGGCGGAGGCAATGAACCGGAGACCCCGCCGGGAATCCGTATCGTCGACAACGCCCCTCGTGTGCGTCCGATTTCGCGCCAGCGATGGCGCACACGGATTTTGATTTCGGGCTATCGATCAGCGGTTTTCGCACGACTGGAGGCCGGGGCCGGAATCGAACCGACGTACAAGGATTTGCAGTCCTCTGCATAACCACTCTGCCACCCGGCCGGAGGGTGGGGAAAAGTCGCGCCGTGGTATAGGGAGTGCGCGCCATCCGGTCAAGGCGGCTTTGCCCGAGGGGCGTTGTATCCACCGAATTGCGGGACTATAAACGCCCAGGATGTTCGTCTCGCGCCCATCGACGTGGGCGGTCTTATTCGTCCAAGGGAGATCGGCATATGTCCGATTACACGATTGCTCGTCAGCATATGGTCGAATGTCAGATTCGGACCAACAAGGTCAACGATCCGGCGATTGTCGAGGCCCTGACCAAGGTGCCGCGCGAGAATTTCGTTCCCGAGTCGATGCGCAGCATTGCCTATGTTGACGAGGATATCGCCATCGATCGTGACCGCTACCTCATGGAACCGATGGTATTGGCGCGCTTGTTGCAGGAAATGTCTCCCGAGGCGTCCGAAATAGCACTCGTCGTGGGCGGGGCGACCGGCTATTCCGCGGCGGTGCTCGCAGACATCTGCACCACGGTTGTTGTGCTGGAATCCGACCCGGCCCTGGCTCGAAAAGCGAATGACGCTCTGGTCGCTTTGGGCATTGATAACGCCGTCGTGGTCGAGGGCCCGCTAACCGACGGCTGCCCGGCGCAAGGACCCTTCGGAGTCATTCTGTTCGACGGCGCCGTCGACGAAGTGCCGGCGGTGTATTTCGATCAGCTCGGCGAGAATGGCCGGGCCGCCGCCGTGATCTCGGACGGCGGGGGCGGCGTCGGGCGCGCCACATTGTTCCTGAAAGAGGCCGGAAGGATATGGCATCGAACCGTCTTCGACGCCGCGATCCATCTGCTTCCCGGGTTCCGGAAGCCGGCCAGTTTCACGTTCTGACCTAAGAGTTCCGGCGTGCGTTTATCGTTCGCCATGCTAAACTGCGCAATCAGAATGGGGGAGAGAACATTATGAGGGCGCAGGCTGCGATCAGGGGCGGATTTTGCCGTGCTGTTGTGGCGATCGCGCTGGTCCTGTTTGGGGCCGGCGGGTCGGCGAATGCTCAGACCCTGTACGAGGCCTTGGCCCTGGCGTATCTCAGCAACCCCACTCTGCTGGCACAGCGCGCCCAGCTGCGGTCGACCGACGAACAAGTACCGCAGGCGCTCTCTAATTGGCGCCCCACCGTTACGGCGACCGGCAATCTGGCGGAGGAGTATGCCCGCACGGTGATGGGCGGGGTGACGGCGAAGGGCGATAACCTGGAGGCCGGCGTCTCGCTGAGCGTATCGCAGCCGCTGTTCCGCGGCTTCCGGACCGAGGCGCAAACCGATCAAGCCGAGAACCTCGTTCGGGCCGGACGTGCCGATTTGGTGACGACCGAGCAGCAGGTGCTGTTCGACGCCGTGACCGCGTTCATGAACGTGCTGCGGGATCAAGCGGTACTCGAACTCAATATCAACAACGAACAAGTTTTGCGGCGCGAGCTCGAGGCGACCCGTGATCGCTTCGAAGTCGGAGAGGTGACACGAACCGATGTCGCCCAAGCCGAGTCCCGGTTGGCCCGCGCTATCGCCGACCGTGTTGCCGCCGAAGGTAATTTGGAGATCTCCCGCGCCGATTTTGTGCAGGTCATCGGGGTGCCGCCGGGCGTATTGGAACAGCCGCTACCCTATGACGATCTGCCGCCGGACGTTGTCGAAGTCAACAATTTGGCCGCGACACACAACCCGACAGTGGTCTCGGCGCTCTACCGTGAGGCGGCGGCGCGGGATACGGTCGACCTCGTCTTTGGCGAGTTGCTGCCGTCGGTTTCCCTGGATGGAGTCCTTAGTTACGCGGACAATCCGGCACCGGGTACGTCGGAGGCGGAATCGGCGTCGATTGGTGCGACCGTTACGATTCCCATCTATCAGGCCGGATCCGTGACTTCGAGAGTGCGGGAATCGAAGCAAGTCGTGAGCCAACGCCGCATGGAGATCGCCGAAGCGAAACGCGCCGCGGTGGAGGTGGCGACCCAGGCTTGGGAGAACTTCCTGACTTCGCGCGCTCAGGTCCTCGCTTTCGAGGAGGAGGCTGACGCGACCGCGCTCGCCCTCGAAGGCGTCCAAGAGGAGGCGCAGGCCGGCCTGCGGACGGTCCTCGATGTGCTCGATGCGGAGCAGGAAAATTTGGATGCCCGGGTCAATCTGGTCGGCGCGCGGCGCGACGAAGTGGTCGCCTCCTATAATCTTTTGTCGGCGATCGGCCGCCTGACCGCTCCTCAACTCGGCCTCGACGTGCCCTACTATGATTCCCAGATCTACTACGACGAGGTCCGGGACAAATGGTGGGGTCTTGGCGATGATCTCGATTCAGGCGTTACGGATTAGAGTATAACCGAATTATATTTCAACGGCTTGCAAGACGTTATTGCGGTATTGTCCTAGCATGAAGGATCGCGCCGACGACACCGAATCGATGGAGGAGATTCTCGCTTCGATTCGACGCATTGTAACGGCGGACAGCGATAAGCCGTGCCAGGTCAAGGGTCGTGATTGCACGACCGAAGGGCCTTCTCCGATCGACGACGACGTGCTGCTTTCGACCGAAGTGGTCGAGCGAGACCGCCGCATCGCCGCCAAAGATGATGCCGCAATCGAGTCCTCCGATAGTGCCCAATCTGGGCGGCTCTCGCCATCAAGCCCGCACCGTGTCGACGAGGATCGTGGCGAAGCCCGTCCCAATCCGTCGGCGCAGTCCTCCGACGCCGTCAATAGGGAAGACGTCGCGTCGGCAACCTCCCAAGCGGTCAGTAGATTGGCCGGTACCATGGCCGGACGGGAAGGATCGGAAAATTCGAGCTCACAGCTTAGGTCCGCGATGACGGCGGATATGACGATCGAGGAATTGGTCGGCTCGTCGTTGCGGCCGATGCTCAAAGCATGGCTCGACGAAAACCTCCCCGACTTGGTCGAGCGGTTGGTCAGGCAGGAAATAAAGAAGGTCATTCGCGATAAGGCCGATTGACCGGCTTGGCCACGACACGTCCCGAGGCCGCTGCCAAGTCAGATCAGAAGTCGCTGTCGGTTCGCAAAAACCCTATGAAATTGCGGAACGGTTCGGCTAAAACAGCGCTCCCGGAGATCTGAACAACCAAACGGATTCAGCAATGCTGGACAAATCCTATCGGCCGGCCGAGGTCGAGGCAAAGCTCTACGACCGGTGGGAAGCGGATGGTGCCTTTGCGGCGCATCTCGGGTCCGAAAAGACGCCCTATACAATCATAATGCCGCCTCCCAACGTGACTGGGAGCCTCCATATCGGCCACGCGCTTACGTTCACCATCCAAGACGTGCTGATCCGCTATTACCGGATGCGCGGCCGCGATGCCCTGTGGCAACCGGGAACGGACCATGCCGGCATCGCGACCCAGATGGTCGTCGAACGCAATCTCGCCGAGGAAGGGAAGACGCGGCACGATCTCGGCCGAGAGGGTTTTGTTGCCAAGGTCTGGGATTGGCGGGCGCACTCCGGCGGCACGATATTGCAGCAGTTGCGTCGCTTGGGTGCGTCGGCCGACTGGCCGCGAGAATGCTTTACCATGGACGAGGGGCCGTCCGGTGCGGTGCGTAAGGTCTTCGTCGATCTCCACAAGCAGGGTTTGATCTATCGCGCCAAGCGGTTGGTCAACTGGGACCCGAAACTGCATACCGCGATCTCCGACCTCGAAGTCGAGCAGCGAGAGATCAAGGGCAAGCTGTGGTATTTCAATTATCCGATCGAAGGCGAGGACGGACATTTTGTCACCGTTGCCACAACGCGCCCGGAGACGATGCTCGGTGACACCGGGGTTGCCGTCCATCCCGACGACCCGCGCTATGCCGATCTTCACGGCAAGTTCGCGCTTCAACCCATCACCGGCTATCGCTGCCCCATCGTTGCCGACGAATACGCCGATCCCGAGCAGGGCAGTGGCGCCGTCAAGATCACCCCGGCCCATGATTTCAATGATTTCGAAGTTGGCCGGCGCCACAATCTGGCGGCGCTGAACATCTTCGATTCCGAGGCGCGGGTTATTGGACCCGAGAACGCCGAGACGACATTTCGACTGGGCGACAGCGACGATGACGAGTCTACGCCGTGCATCGACTGGGTTCCCGAGGCCTACCGCGGTCTCGACCGATATGAAGCGCGGGAGATAATTGTCGCCGAGATGACGGCGCGCGGCCTGCTCGAAAAAATCGAGGAACCGATCCATGTCGTGCCCTATGGCGACCGATCAGGCGTTCCGATCGAGCCGTGGCTGACCGATCAATGGTTCGTCGATGCGAAAACGCTGGCTGGACCGTGTATCGAGGCGGTCGAGCAGGGACGCACGGTTTTTGTGCCTAAGAACTGGGAAAATACGTACTTCGAGTGGATGCGGAATATTCAGCCATGGTGCGTGTCGCGCCAGATTTGGTGGGGCCACCAGATCCCGGCCTGGTACGGACCCGACGGGCACATCTTCGTCGAATACTCCGAGCAGGAGGCTGAAGCCGCCGCCGCCGCGCACTACGGAAAAAAGGTGGCGCTCGAGCGCGACCCCGATGTGCTCGACACCTGGTTCTCTTCCGCGTTATGGCCGTTTTCGACCCTCGGCTGGCCCGAGGAGACCCCCGAATTGGCCCGCTACTATCCCGGTGACGTGCTGGTGACCGGGTTCGATATCATCTTCTTCTGGGTCGCACGGATGATGATGATGGGCGTCCATTTCATGGGTGATGTGCCATTTCACACCGTCTACATCCATGCCCTGGTGCGGGACGCCAAGGGTCAGAAGATGTCGAAATCCCGGGGCAATATCGTCGATCCGCTAGACATCATCGACAGTTTTGGTTCCGACGCGCTGCGGTTTACCCTGGCGGCTCTCGCGGTGCCCGGTCGCGACGTAAAGTTGGCGGAAACCCGCATCGAAGGTTATCGCAACTTCGCCACGAAACTGTGGCAGGCATCGCGATTCTGTCAGATGAACGGCTGCCTATCGAACCCCGCATTCGATCCCGCATCGGCGACACAGGCCGTCAACCGATGGGTCGTCAGCGGAATCGCGAGCTTGGAAGAACGGCTGCGGACCGCGATGGAGGCCTATCGATTCAATGATGCGGCCAACGAACTCTATCATTTCATTTGGCACAGCTTTTGTGACTGGTACATCGAGTTCATCAAACCCGACGACCGCAGCGGTGTCATCGATGACGAGACGCGGGCGACCGCGGGGTGGGCGCTCGACCAACTTCTGATCATGCTGCATCCCCTTATGCCGTTCATTACCGAAGAGCTGTGGGGCGAACTGGGACCCAAGCGCGATGGGCTACTGATTACGACAGATTGGCCGGACTATGCGCCGGATCTCGTGGATGGCGTCGCCGCCGCCGAAATAGAGGCCATCGTATCGATCGTCAGTGAAATTCGCGCCGTGCGGTCGGAGATGAATGTGCCGGCCAAGGCCAAGGTTCCCCTCACGGTACAGGATCCGGATCCGATTCTCTCGGCGCGATTGGAGGGCCATCGCGAGCGGATCCGACGACTAGGCGGACTGGCTCAGATCGAGTTCGATAACAAGCTGCCGGGTGACGCGGTGCAGATCGTCAAGGACGGTGCGGTATTTGCTCTATCGCTTGGCGACTTCATCGATGTCGCTGCGGAATCGGCCCGGTTGCGGAAGGAGATCGAGAAGCTCGGCGGCGAAATCGACAAGATCGATAAGAAACTTGGCAATAAGGGGTTCCTGGCCAAGGCGCCGACCGATGTCGTCGCCACCCAACGCGAGCGGCGGGAAGAGGCGGAACGCACGCGGAATCGGTTGGTAGAGGCGCTGGGGCGTTTACCCAACTCTTAAGAATCAATTGTGGGATTCTCGTTCAATTGAAAACCGTCCTCATCAATTATGCCGACTGCCCGTTCTTGAAATCCCAGGTTCGAAATACGTGGACAGGGCTAACGGCCGGCCGTATCGACCTTTGTTGGTCTTATGGCGCCGGTGATCTCGATGAGGCCTTCCGACGCAAGAACAAGGAGGTCTTGGACCAGGATCGGGGCGCCGGCTATTGGTTGTGGAAACCTTATATCATTGCCGATGCGCTCGAGAAGGCGGAACCGGGCGACGTTCTGATCTATTGCGATTCCGGTTCCGTGTTTATTCGATCGGTGGAACCCCTTGTGCGCCTATGTTGCGACGAGACTCCCGGCGTGCTTGGATTCGTTTGCGATACCGGTACCGAGCGGACCTGGACGAAGCGCGACGCCTTCATTCTGATGGATTGCGACCGCGCGGAATTCCATGACGACAAGCAGATCGAGACAGGATTACTGATATTCGTTTGCAACGAATTTAGTCGCACCTTTGTCGCCGAATGGCTGCGGTTCGCCCTGGACCCGAGAATCTTGTCCGATGCCGAAAATGAATGTGGCAAATCCAACATGGCCGGCTTTCGTGACCATCGTCACGACCAGTCGATCTTCAGTTTGCTATGCAAGAAGAATGGTCTGAGCGGACGCAGCCATCGTCTCGCCAACGGTCCGATCGTCCGGCCCGCGCGCGTCGATATCGATAGGTTGCACGATTGGCTCCGCCCGCGTCCCAAGCTGCGTTGGATTTCGAGATGGGCACGCCCGATATCCCTAAGACGCTGGCGGCGGCCAAATCACAATCCTGCGGGCGCCGTGAATGTGCGCCTTGATAGCGTCAAATCGGCAGACCAGCAGGTCGGTCAATGAGGTGGACATCCAACAATCGACTCGACCGAATATCGGGCTTGTTCGCCGCAACCGTTGTCGCCTGCTCCTTGTGTGGAGAGGTCCTGGCTTCGCCTTACTTCGGGCAAATGGTAGGCTCGACCGTGATCGAGCCGTTTTCCGGGTATCAACAAATTCAGACTGCACCGTCATCGCATGAAGTCTCGGCCTATGACGGCCTCCACAAGGCCGCGATAGCCGGCGATATCAGCGAGATCCAGCGTTTGGTGTCCGCGGGAGACGGTGTTGACGTGCGCGATGGGCATGGCCGAACACCGTTGATGATCGCCGGCTATCAACGGGATCTCGGTGCCGCCCAGGCGCTGATCGCAGCCGGCGCCGATATCAATGCCCTCGATGGGGATCAATACGATGTGCTCACCATCGCCGCGGTCATCGACGATATCGACATGGTCAATCTCGCCATCGCCTCGGGGGCCGATACCGGACTTGTCACCAGCCCTTACCAGGGCACGGCATTGATCGCCGCATCGCACCTCGGCCATGTCGATGTCGTGCAGGCCCTCATCGATGGCGGCGCACCTCTCGACCACGTCAACAATCTTGCTTGGACGGCCTTGATCGAGGCAATCGTTCTTGGCGACGGCGGGCCGAATCATATCGCGATCGTTCGATCGTTGATCGAGGCCGGCGCCGATATCGACCTCGCCGACGGGCGCGGGACACGGCCGCTCAGCCTGGCCCGTCAACGCGGCTATACGACGATCGCGGCCCTGCTCGAGGCGGCCGGCGCGCGACCCTGACACCCTGCAATATCGCGCCGATATTCGGCGCCGGCGGCCGCACGCATGTGGCGGTTCAACGACAACGGAAATCCTCGGCGTCTAGCCAGCCGAAAGCGCCTCGTCGATGGCCGCTATGGCCCGTTGCACGTCGTCGGCATTGTTGTAATGCACCATGCTGATGCGCAGCACGCCGCGTTCGGCATCGAGGCCGTAGCCTTCGAGTGCGCGCGGCGCGTAGAAGTGACTAAGGCCGATATTGACCTGCCGCGCCGCGGCCATGGCCTGTATCGCGGCCAGGTCCTTGCCCGGCACGTCGATTGAGAAAGTTGGCACCCGCCGCGTCTTATCGGCGGTCATCAGGCCGAGCAGGCGGATCGAAGGGGTGCTCTCCAGATAGTCGACGAATGGCGTGACCAGCCGTTCCTCGAAATCCTCGAACAACCCATAGACGGCGCGGACGCGGGCTTGAACGTCGTTTGCCGGGGTCATGAAATGGTACGCGTAAACGCTGTCGAAATAATCGATGACACCCTTGAGCGCGGCCGTGAATTCGTGGTTCACGCCGCCCGGATTGAGCTTCAGCGGAATGGTATCCTCGCCGAAGAAATAGTGGTTTTGGCCTTTGGCCCGCAGGAAATGCTCACGCTTCCCATAAAGGGCGGCAACGTGCGGGCCATAGAGCTTGTAAATGCTGCAAGCGAGAAAGTCGACATCGAGCGCCTTGACGTCAATCGCCCGATGGGATCCGAGGGCGACCGCATCGACACAGACGACGGCACCGGCCTCGTGAGCAAGCGCCGTAAGGCCGGCGACATCGTTGATCGTGCCGGTAATATTCGAGCACGCGGAGAAACACACGAATCGGGTTCGGTCGGTAAGCAGTGCGCTCAGGGCATCCGAATCGAGTCCCCCCGTATCGGGGTTGAAGCACCACTCCTTGACGGTAACACCAATCTCTTCTAGGCGCCGCCACGGCGTGTTGTTGGCTTCATGGTCGAGATTGGTCACGATCACCTCGTCGCCTGGCCGGAGCCAGGGTCGAACGGCGTGCGACAAGACGTAGACGTTCATTGAGGTCGAAGGACCGATGATGACTTCGTCGGCCTCGGCGCCAAGCGCCGTCGCGATTCCATTCTGCCCAGCGGCAATTCTCTCGGATGCCAATTTCGACGCGCCGACGATGCCCGGCTGCACCTGAGATTCGCTCATATAAGCGACGGTACTGTCGATCACCGAACCAGGAACATAAGAGCCGCCGGCGTTTTCGAGAAAGGCCCACCCATCCGCCAAGGGCGGAAACTGCGCGCGAACAAATTCGATGTCGAGACTGACGTCGGCGGGCATTTGCGGCCCCTTTCTGGTTGAATTGATGCGGCACTCTATCGGCCTCGCCGCGCCCGGGTCAATGAGCCGCCGAGGCATTCAAATTGCGGTATTTTGGACCTGGGAACGGATCATGTCCGTGGAACGGCGAAGCCGTCCGGAGCCTCGTTTCGGATCATCAGATATGGGCCTAAGCGGTCGAAAACCAGATAGGGATTGACGTCGGGAGCACAAGGTTTAGGCGCCATATAGCATTGTTGTCCGCTGCGGGGCTCGAAAATGGTCACGCCGTCGATCGTTGTGTGGCGATCGACACTGGGGCGCAATTCGGCCGGGTCCGGCGCCCAGCTTCGCCATCGAAGGTCCAGGGTGGTTACGAAAAATGCAAAAACCAGGGCGTAGAAGGGGAGGATCACGGCGCGCCCACCGCGCCCGATATTGAAATCGGCGACGCCGGGCCACAGAATCATCGTACCCGGCAAGACGGCCAAGGCCACGAACGGGCCCACTATGTATCGCGGCTGAGGACCCAGCAGGAACCAGAACGCGATACAAACCAGGATCGTCAAGCCCAACCAGAACAGGGCGGCCCAAGCCAACCGTCTATCTCCCGAGGATGTTCTCGACCTCGGCGGTGGTCGAACAACGAGCTCTAGAGCACGAACCAGGACGGCGATCGCCGTGACAATTGCGATGGCTTTCGGCATTTTGCTCAGTCTCGGCACGCGAGTGTTCCAGATAATATCGAACCATGTCGGAACCCATGCCCAATTGTCGCCGTACATGCGATGCAAGAGCGGCTCATTGCTGAGAAATCGCGGGAACATGTGGATATGGGTGGATTCGAGCTGAACGTCGAGGGCGCGCACCGCCCATGGGAGGGTGTGAAAGCATGTCGGTGCCGACGGATAGACCAAGCATCCGGTGAGCACGAAGGCCCGCAACGACCACAGCATTCCGATGACGCCGACCACCAGGCCCAGTCGAAACACGGGCAGCTTGGGAAGGCGGCCGATCCACGATGCCGCAACGATACCGATCGGCAATAGCAATACCGGCACGAGCGCGAGCTTTACCAATATCGTCATCACCGACAACAACGCCAGAATTACCGCATCCAGCCGAAAGTCCGATATCTCTTCCGCGTTCCCGAAACAGCCCCTATCGACGGTGCGAAGGAACAGGTACACGGACATTACGACAAGCATGGCGGTGACATTGTCGGTCGACGTTATGCCGGTGATGAGAAAGTAGTTGCCGCGGAGCAGCAAGAATATGAGCGTCAGGGCGGCGAAACTCGTCGACAGGGGGAGCGCCCGCCATCTCTCCGCCGCCAGCACATGCTGCATGAGCGCGTGCAACACGAATAAGACCGGCAGGGCTTCGGCCAAAAAAATGCCGCGCACACCGAATCCAGGCAGCCAGGCCAAGGCGCCGACACCGAGCCACACGGAATTGAACCCGAATCGGCCGTGGATTTGGGCCAAGCCGAAAATCACCGGCTCGTCCCGCATCCACATCATCGCCTGTAGATGATAAAACCCGCTGTCATATGTTAGGGGGCGGTCGGGGATGTAAATCGCGAATATGACGATCAACGCGAGCAACAAAGCGAGACCGGCCACCGGCGACGGGGAGAAGGCCTTGTACAACGACCGACAATACACGACCGCGGCCGCGACGCCGGCGCCGATGACAATCCAGGGCACGGGCCCACCCAAAGGGATTGCGAAATGAACTGTAAGCGCGATCAAAGCGAGGGTCAGGAGACCCATCAATCCGGTTTCGCCGATTGAAGGCGGCTGCGCCCGGGTGAGCACACCGATACGACCCAGTCCGCGGATTGAAAGTATCCCCAGTCCGAGGGATCCGACGACAAGCAGGAAAAGAAGGACTATTCCGAGGATCATGCGCCGCCCGATGTGGGTACGTCGGCGAAAGCATCGTGCCATCGCCTCGAAAACCTTCGGTCGAATTCGAAACTGCGCCGGACGTAAGGCGCTTTCAAATGGTTTCCCGTCGACGTGTCGATACTGCGGTGTATCATTGCGCGGGGCGCTCGACCTCAGGAAGATTCAGACCAATTACCTCTAACGTAATGGCCTCGGCGCAGCCGTTGCGTCAAGATCGATTCAGGGAATCTGTATAAGCAAGAAACCAGGACGATGACTATGGCCGCCCCGTCTATTTCGACCTTCGGCAGCCAACTTCGCTATTGGCGACGGCGTCGCGGCCTGAGCCAGCTCCGTCTCGCGACCGAAGCCGATATCTCCGCGCGTCATCTCAGCTTCATCGAAACCGGGCGGTCAAAGCCGAGCCGCGACATGGTGGTGCATCTTGCCGCGGTGCTGGATGTGCCGTTGCGCCATTGCAATACGCTGTTGAATGCGGCGGGCTATGCGGAGGCGTTTCCGGCGCGCGACCTGTCGGTGCCGGAGATGGCCCCGGTCGCCAGGGCGCTCCGTTTTTTGCTCGACAATCACGAGCCCTATCCGGCCGTCGTTATCGACCGGCTGTGGAACCTGATCATGGCGAACGGCGCCATTCAACGGTTGATCGGATTCCTCGATATGCCGCTGGCGGCGGCGGACGGGACACGGCCGAATCTGCTCAAGACCTTTTTTGACCCGAACGGACTCCGTCCCGCGATCGTGAATTGGGAGACTGTCGCCGCCGGGATCATAGTACGGCTGCAACGCGAGACGGCGGCAGCGGGAAACGACGCCGAGGCCGTGCGGCTCATCGGGGAGCTGTTGAGCTATCCCGGGGTGCCGGCGCAGTGGCAGGCCTTCGAGCCGGATGCGGAAACCGATCCGATGATCGCGATCGATATAGAGAAGAATGGCAATGTGCTCCGGTTTTTCACCTTGATCTCCACCTTTGGCACGCCAAACGATGTCACGCTTCAGGAACTGCGGACCGAGACCATGTTTCCGGCCGACGCGGACACCGACAAGTTCCTGCGGGATTTGCCGGTACCTTAGATCGCCAATCGAATGCCGACCGCCCTCCGATCGACAGGAAAATGATTCAGGGCCGAATTGCGCTGGCACCGGCGGGTCGCCATCGCTATCTTGCCGCCAGAGCCCTTTCTATGAATTCAGAGCGATTCTGACGGAGCGGTTTTGGCTGTCGGGCGGGAGCGAGGAGCGACGACATGCCGAAGCATATCGAGCGACGAGCGACACCCTCGGCGGCCAAAAGCGCCCGTCCCGTAGGGTTTCCATCTGGCCGCCGACCACGGCGTCAGCAAGCTTGCCCGATGCTTCTGCATCGCGCTGCGCGTGCTTCCTTGTGGACCGGCGCGCCACATGCGAAACAGAATTGACTCGGAGTTCATAGAAAGGGCTCTGTATCCGGAACCCAATGCCGAGGACATGTTGCCATGAGTGAAACCCGGTACGACAAATCGAATTTACCCAGCCGCCATACCACGGTCGGGCCGGAGCGCGCGCCGCATCGCTCGTACCTTTATGCCATGGGACTCAAGGAAGCGGAGATCTACCAGCCCTTGGTCGGCGTGGTCACGACGTGGAACGAAGCGGCGCCGTGCAACATCGCGCTGGCGCGCCAGGCGCAGGCCGTGAAACGCGGGGTCGACCGCGCCGGCGGAACGCCGAGAGAATTTACCACCATCACCGTCACCGACGGCATCGCCATGGGTCATGAAGGCATGAAATCATCGCTGGTGTCGCGAGAGGTCATCGCCGATTCGACCGAGCTCACGATGCGCGGTCATTGCTACGACGCGCTGGTCGGCCTCGCTGGCTGCGACAAGTCGCTGCCCGGGCTGATGATGGTGATGGTACGGCTGAACGTGCCCTCGGTCTTCATGTATGGCGGCTCGATCCTGCCCGGCCAGTTCAAGGGCAAGGACGTGACCGTGATCAATGTCTTCGAGGCCGTGGGCGGCCATGCGGCAGGCAAGGTCAGCGATGACGAGCTCCATGAACTCGAAGCGGTGGCGTGCCCGTCGGCGGGATCGTGCGGCGGCCAATTCACCGCCAATACGATGGCCTGTGTTTCCGAAGCCATCGGCCTCGCGCTGCCGGGCTCGGCGGGAGCGCCCGCTCCCTACGAGAGTCGTGACCAATACGCCGAGGCGTCGGGCGAAGCAGTCATGGCTCTGCTCGCCAGCGGGGTCCGGCCGCGCGACATCGTCACCAGAGAGGCGCTCGAGAACGCGGCGGTTATCGTCGCTGCGTCCGGCGGTTCGACGAATGCTGGGCTTCATCTTCCGGCTATCGCGAACGAGGCCGGCATCGAATTCGACCTTGAGCACGTTTGCGAGATCTTTCGCAAGACCCCCTATATTGCAGACCTCGTGCCCGGCGGGCGGTACGTTGCCAAGGACATGTACGAGGTCGGCGGAGTGCCGGTCTTGATGAAGACGCTGCTTGATGGTGGATATCTCGACGGCAATTGTCTAACCGTGACCGGCAAGACAATCGCCGAGAACCTTGAGGGGGTGGTGTTTCCGACCGATCAAGACGTCATTCGGCCCGTCAGCAACCCGTTGTCTTCGACCGGCGGGGTCGTTGGCCTCAAGGGGTCGCTGGCGCCCGAGGGGGCGATCGTAAAGATTGCCGGGTTGACTCAGCTGCAGCATTCGGGCCCGGCGCGGGTTTTCGAACGCGAGGAGGACGCTTTCAGCGCGGTGCTGACGGACCAGATCAAAGACGGCGATGTCATGGTAGTTCGCTATGAAGGGCCGAAAGGCGGACCGGGCATGCGCGAGATGCTGGCCACGACCTCGGCACTCATCGGACGCGGATTGGGACAGAAGGTTGCGCTCATTACTGATGGCCGCTTTTCCGGCGCCACACGTGGCCTGTGCATCGGCCATGTCGGGCCCGAGGCGGCGGTCGGGGGGCCGATCGGAATGCTCAAGGACGGCGACATGATCCACATCGATGCGGAAGCCGGAACCCTGAACGTCGATTTGTCGGAGGACGAATTCGCGGCACGGCGGCGAGCTTGGTCAGCGCGGACGAACAATTATCAATCCGGCGCATTGTGGCGTTATGCCCAGACGGTTGGGCCGGCCTATAAGGGCGCGGTCACTCATCCGGGGGCGACCGCGGAAACGCACGTCTATGCCGATATCTGACGGCGGGACCGGGGCCGCGTCATCGTTGAGCTGACCGCGCCAAGTCCGCTAGATCGATGTACACGCTCTATTACACGACACGATCGTACACCCACGAATCGACGGCCCTGGTCGCGCGGATCGCTCTCGAAGAGGTCGATGCCACATATGAGGTGGTGGAGGTCGAGCTCAAGCCGGCGCCACCCGATTGGTATTTGGCGCAAAACCCGCATGGCAAGATTCCCTCGCTGGTCGACGGCGATATTGTCGTTTATCCCTCGGCGGCGATCCTGTTCCATTTGGCCGACAAGCACCCCTCGACGGCCTTGTGCCCGGCCGTGGGCTCGACCGCTCGCGGCCTGTGCTACCGCCATATGTTCGACATGGCCGAAATGGTCCAGGGCGCCTACATGATGGCCTATTATCCGGCACGCTATTCGACCGATGAATCCGACGCCGACCGGATTCGTCATCGCGGCATCAGCTGGATCGTCCGCTATTGGTCCGAAATCGATGCTCGCCTCAAAGATGGGCCGTTCGTGCTGGGGATCAATTACTCGATCGCCGACATTTACCTTTATGTGCTTGCGCGCTGGTACTTCGAGGTCCGTGGCCGGTGGCACGCCGATGAAATGCCCGATTTCGATCGGTTCATCCATGCCGCCCAAACGGTGGCCCGAATCGAATCCCGTCCGGCGGTGAAGCGGGCCCTTGTCGCGGACGAGATCGAACCCATCCTTCCCGCTCGATCAGACTGATTTCGGCAGCGCGTAGTTGGCCCGCACGTAAGCCTCCTCGAAGCCCATTTTGACGATATTCTTGTACGAGTGCTGGGGGTCGCCGGGGACTTCTTCGCCGGTTTCGGTGACGAGCATGCGACATCCGAGGTCGAGGGCCGCCACGATGCGCGCGCGCAAGACGGCGCTCTGGCCGCCGCGGCCGCGGAAATCGGGAGCAGTCGCGCCCCAATCGCACCAGCCGATGCCGTCGTGGACGAACAGCGCTCCGGCGCCGGCGGGCTCGTCCCCCGCGAAACTCATGAAGATGTGCCAATTGGGACGGCCGACGAGTCGCGCCAGCCACGGCGCGCCCGCCGATCCGACATCGAAGGCGTCGGCCTCGATGCGTCCGAAGGCGTCGGCGGTTGCCGGTCGAATATCGAGCGTCGTCTCGACCGCCGGCGGCGCTTCGCGTCCGCGCCTGAATTTGGCCCACCCGCGTGTCGGTTTTAGGCCGAACTCACCGAGCCATCCCGGAAGTTCGTCGGGTTGCGCTTGGTGATGGACGTGGACGAAATAGCGCGCGGCACCGGCGGCGCGATAACGGGCGACCATGTCCGCCACCAAGTCGCGGTCGGCGGGTTTCGTAAGGCCAAGGCCGATCGTTCGGTTGATGACGATCGCCGAAGCGGGCAGGCCGCCGGCAATCAAACAGTGGGCCGACCCAAGGGCTCCGCTTTCAATCTTCAGGGCCGCGCGAAGTTCCTCGGATGCCGCCGCGCCGAGATCTTCCACCGCGGCCCTCTCGACCGCCTCGATTTCATCGACCATGAGAATACGCCCGCCTTCTTCTAGGATTGAGTTTCGTCAAATTAGCGGATTGTCGCCCGGTGATGCCATCGCCTAATACCAAGGCTCGATAATCGGGACCCATCCATTGATCCCCGTTGTGGTGACGACGATCGCAACGGCGTGCGAACATTCGCAATATAGGCCTTCGATTGCTTTGTCGGATAGTTTATGGAGCAGCTAAGCCGGCGGGGCGCATTACCCCGTCGCGGCGACGGAAGGAAGCGATCATGGCGCGTATCGCAATCGGCGGTTTCCAGCATGAAACCAACACTTTTGCACCGGCAAAGGCGACGTTCGCCAATTTCGCCGCGCCCGATGCATGGCCCGGATTGACCGTCGGTAATGAGATCCTGACGGCGGTCGCGGGTATCAACCTGCCCGTTGCCGGCGCCATCGACTCGCTCGCTGCCGATGGTCACGAGATCGTGCCGATCCTGTGGTGTGCGGCCGAGCCCTCGGCCCACGTCACGGAGGACGCGTTCGAGCGTATTTCGGAGATGCTGCTCGACGGCCTCATCGCCCAGGGTCCTTTCGATGGCATCTACCTCGACCTCCACGGGGCGATGGTGACCGAGCACCTCGAGGACGGGGAGGGGGAGCTCCTGCGACGTATTCGAGATGTAATAGGGCGCGAGGTGGCCGTCGTCGCGAGCCTCGACCTTCACGCCAATATCAGCCCGGCCATGGTGGAAGGCGCCGATTTCCTGAGCGCCTATCGCAGCTATCCCCATATCGACATGGCGGCGACGGGCGCGCGGGCGGCGCACGCGCTGACTCGGATTTCGCAAGATGGTACCGCGCCGCGTGCGGTCCTTCGCCAGTTGCCCTTTCTTATCCCCTTGGTGTGGCAGAGTACGCTCGACGAGCCCGCAAAGGGCATCTATGAGACGGTCGCCGCAATTGAGGCCGACAGCGACGCCTCGCTTTCTTTTGCGTGCGGCTTTCCGCTTGCCGATATCCCCGACTGCGGCCCCGCGGTTCTTGCCTATGACCGGGATCGGAGCCGAGCGGAAGCCGCGGCCGAGCGACTGGTCGCTCTGATCGATGAACGACGCGCGGAATTCGCGGGACGATCATGGTCGCCCGCCGCCGCGGTCGCGGAGGCGCTGCGTCGCCGAGCGACGGCGCAGAAGCCCGTTGTCATCGCCGATACTTGCGACAATGCCGGCGCCGGTGCGACCAGCGGTACGGTTGCGCTGCTTGCCGAGTTGATGCGCCAACAGGCCGCGGGCGCGGTGTTCGGCCTCTTGTGTGATCCGGCGGCGGCGGCGGCGGCCCATGCCGCCGGGGAGGGGGCGACAATCGAGATTCGTCTGGGTAGCGCATCCTTGGCGCTCGACGATGACGCGGTCGAAGACAGTTTTCGGGTGGCACGGCTAGGCGACGGCCGATTCACGGGAACGGGACCGTTCTACTATGGCGCCCGAATGGAACTTGGCCCCATGGCCTTGTTCGAGCATCGGTCCGGCGTCCTGATTGCGGTCTCGAGCCGGAAGCAGCAAGCCGCCGATCGGGCCATGTTCCGCCACCTCGGTGTCGAACCGGATACGGCTCCGATCCTGGTGCTGAAGAGTTCGGTCCATTACCGGGCCGATTTCGAGCCGATCGCGGATTCACTTCTGGTCGCAAACGGGCCGGGCGCGGCGCTGATCGACCTGTCGAATCTCTCCTATCGACGATTGCGTCCGAGCGTTGCCCTTTCCTGATCGCGATTGGCCGCGGGGAAGGGGCGGGAATTTCACGATAACGTCATCGCCCCGCCGATCCTTGTTTTGATATGGTTGCTGCCTGCAGACACAGGAGGCGACTATGCTGCGCACTTTGTCCCAATCCCTTCTAGCCGTTAGTGCGACCGTTCTCATATTCGCCGTGGCGCCGGCCACTAAAGCGCAGGACGTTAAGCGCGAAATCACCAACATGGCCGGCGATCTTTATCGCTTTCAGAATAAATTTCATTTCTCCGTCTTTCTGGTCACGCCGGATGGCGTGATCGCGACCGATCCGATCAATGCGGAGGCGGCGGCCTGGTTGAAAGACGAAATCGCTAAGCGCTTTCAGGCCGAGGTCAAGTACGTGATCTACAGCCACGATCATGCCGATCACAGTTCCGGCGGCGAGGTCTTTGCGCCGACGGCGACCTTTATCGCCCACGACAATGCGCGGAAAACCATCCTTGGCGAAGGCCGGCCGACGCCGGTGCCCGACATCTCCTTTTCCGACTCGATGACCATCGAATTGGGCGGCAAGGTGGTCGAGCTCACCTATGTCGGACGCAATCACTCGGACAACATGATCGTCATGAGTTTTCCGGCGGAACGCGCCCTATTCGCGGTCGACTTCATTCCAATACGGACACTCGCTTTTCGCGATCTGCCTGATGGCTATGTTCCGGACTGGATCGACTCCTTGCGAACGGTCGAGACGATGGATTTCGATATTTTGATCCCCGGACACGGGCCGGTCGGCAGCAAGGCAGACGTGACCGCCTTTCGTGAGTATATGACCGATCTAACCGACGCCGTATTAACCGCGATGCGGGACGGACAGTCTCTCGATGAGATGAAGCAGTCGATCAAGCTCGACAAGTACAAGGATTGGGGGCAGTACGAGGCGTGGTTGCCGATGAATATCGAGGGTGCCTATAACCGCATGGTCCTGCATCACCGCGGCAATTGACGGCCATGTTCGAAGGCTTCGATGAGCGCCGGATCAAGACCAGCGATGCCGATCTGTACGTAAGGCTCGGGGGCGCCGGGCCGCCCCTGCTTCTCCTGCACGGATATCCGCAGACCCATGTCGCATGGCACTTGGTGGCGCCGCGCTTGATGGAGGATTTTACATTGGTCGTCCCGGATCTCCGCGGCTATGGCGCAAGCCGTGGGCCGGCGCCCGATCCCGACCATATCAACTATTCGAAACGGGCGATGGCGCAGGACATGGTTGCGGTGATGGAGTCGCTGGGGCACCGGCGGTTCCGGGTCGCCGGACACGATCGCGGCGGACGCGTCGGCTACCGGTTGTGCCTCGACCATCCCGACCGGGCCGAGCGGTTCGCAGCCATCGATATCATTCCGACCCTCGACGTGTGGGATGAAATGGACGCCGACAAGGCGCTGGCAACGTATCACTGGCAGTTTTTGGCCGTTCCGCCGCCGGTCCCGGAACGGCTGATCGGTAACGATCCCGCCTTCTACATCACCCATCTGCTCGACCGCTGGGCGGGGCGTCCCAATGCGCTCGCGGCCGATGCCGTCGCGACCTATATCCAACAGTTCCACGACCCGGCAGTGGTCGCGGCGACCTGCGCCGACTACCGCGCCGGGGCGACCGTTGATCGCCGCCACGATTTGGCCGACCGGGAGGCCGGAAGACGGATCGCCTGCCCGGTGCTGGTGGTCTGGGGCCGCGGCTATCTGGGCGACAAGGCGGCGTCGCCGGCAGGGACCTGGCGCCGGTGGGCCGATCACGTTGAAGAGGTCGTCCTGGATTGCGGCCACTTCGTCGCCGAAGAGGCCCCCACGCAATGCGCCGAAGCGCTGAAGAAGTTTTTCGCATAGCGCATTGGTGTGTGGACTATCGACGTGACCGGAGCCGAGTTCGCCTTCAAGCGGCGTTTTTGCTACGATACCCGCGACCGCATGTGGTCATTCGGTGAGGAGTAGGGATATGAAAAACAAAGTCGTACAAACGGCCCTTGGAACGGTGGTTGCGGCGATGGTCGCAAGTTCGGTCGCCCAGGCCGACGGCCTGCTGGAGGAGATCAAGGATCGCGGCAAGATTGTCGTCGGCACCGAGGCCGCCTTCGAGCCCTTCGAGTTCGTCCAAGACGGCGAGATCGTCGGCTACAACAAGGACATACTCGTTTACATCGTTAACGATCTCGGCGTCGAGCTCGAGCAACTGGATCTGCCCTTCCAGGGCATCCTGCCAGGGGTTCTGGCCGGCAAGTTCGACCTCGTCGCGACCTCTGTGGCGATCAACGAGGAGCGTGCCAAGAAATATGCCTACACGCGTCCGATCGGAGATTTTGCCAACGCCATCGTCGCCCGCGCCGATGACGGCAGCATCAACAGCCCGGATGACCTCAATGGTAAGATCGTCGCCACTCAACTGGCCTCGTCCGTGCAACCGGTGCTCGAAGCCCACGACCAGGAGCTGGAGGACAAGGGTGGCAGCGGCTATGCCGAACTCAAGCTCTATCAGGCCTTTCCGGACACGCACGTGGCGCTGGCCAGCGGCCAGGTCGATGCGATCTCGATTGCAACGCCGAATGCCGCCGTGCTGATGAGCAAGGTTCCCAACACCTACAAGGTCGTCGGCACTGTCGGTCAGGCTGCGCACCTGGCGTGGGTCACGCGGCCCGACGACCTCGATCTTCGCGATTACATCAACGCCAAGATCGATGAGCTCAATGACGCCGGCAAGCTCGAGGAATGGCAGATAAAGTGGTTCGGTTTCACGATGGAAACGCCGAAGGACGGTTATCTACCGCCAAACGCATTCTGATCTGATTTCCGGCGGCTCTCGGCCCGCTGCCGCGGGCCGTCCGCGCTGGTGATGTTCGACCTCGGCGTCACGCTCGACAAGCTGCCGCTGTTCCTGCACGGCGCCTGGATCACCTTTGTCGTATCCTTGTTGGGTGCGTTGCTCGGCATCGTCGTCGGGGTCGTGCTGCTGCTGTTGCGGCGGCAGCCGCTCGCACCGTTGCGATGGTTTGCCGCCGTCTATGTCAGCTTCGTGCGCGGTACGCCGTTGCTGGTGCAGATTTTTCTCGTCTATTACGCATTGCCGGGGTTGACCGGTATCGACCTGCCCGCCTTCACCGCGGGCGTTCTGGCGCTCAGCCTCAACAGCGGCGCCTTCGTTACCGAGATCGTCCGTGGCAGCCTGACGGCGGTGCCGGACGGCCAGTTCGAGGCCGCCCGCGCACTGGGTTTGCCTCGCACTGTCATTTGGGGGCGGGTCATCATGCCGCAGGTCTTTCGCCTGTCGCTGCCGCCGCTGATGAACGAATTCACCATGCTGGTGAAGGCCTCGCCGTTGCTCTCGGTGATTACCGTCGTCGAGCTGACGCGGACGGCGCAGACCGTGATGAATGTCACCTATCGGCCGATCGAGGCCTTCGCGACCGCGGCGGTCATCTATTTTGTGATGTTGTTCGTCATAAGCTCGCTGTCGCGGGTCGTCGAGCGGCGCATGGCGGTGCAACGGGCATGAGCTTCGATGTCTCGGTCCTGACCGACAATTGGTACCTGCTGGCGGAGGGCTTGGGGACGACCGTGCTGATATGCGCGTTGGCATTGCCGCTCGGCTTCATAGCCGGCGTCGTGCTTGCACTAATGCGCCTTAGCGGAATCCGGCCGCTTCCGACGATCGTCATCGGTTATGTCGAGATTGTCCGCAATGTGCCGTTCCTGATTCAGATCTATCTTCTCTTCTTCGGCCTGCCCTTTCTCGGCATACGCATCGACGCCCTGCTACTGGCAGTGATCGCTCTCGCGGTTTATGCCAGCGCCTATTTCGCCGAGATCGTGCGCGGTGCGGTATTGTCGGTTCCCGACGGTCAGCACGACGCGGCGACGGCACTCGGCCTGCCGTTCTTGTTGATCTACCGCAAAGTCATCCTGCCGCAGACCCTGGGTTACCTGATCCCGGCTTCGACCAATCTGGCGATCACACTGATCAAGGAATCCGCCGTGCTGTCCGTGATCACCGTCGCCGAATTGACCTATATGTCGCAGTTCATCATCGGCCGGACATTTGCGCCGGTCGAGGTGTTCACCGCGATCGCGCTGATCTATTGGGCGCTGACGGCGACCGTCGCCGCAATCCTCCGCCATTTCGAGATACGCGTGGAGCGTGTCGGCCCGCTGTCGATGCCGAGCGGCCTCGGCCGCTGATCGACCCTTGGGTGTCCGACGGTCTATTCCCTCGGCTTGCGGCCTTCATAGGAGGGCAACCCGTCATCGGCCGTAACCCAAGGCCGGCGCGTGCTGGTCCAGATATGGTGGGTTGGCGGCCAGATGGCCGGATCGTCGGCGGTCGCGGTGGTCACATCGATCAGACCTTCGTCGTCGTCGTGCCGAAACGTGATCGAGCATCCGCAAGCCCCGCAGAAGCCGCGCTCGGCTTTCGCAGATGACTTGAATTTTTTGATCTTACCCTTTGTTATTTCAAATGATTTTTCAGGAAAAGTCATCCAACTCACATACACCGCACCGACACTGCGTTGGCACATGGAGCAATGGCAATTGGACGCGCTGACCGCCGTTTCGCCGATGCGATACCGAACCGCACCGCACTGACATCCGCCGAGGGTTTCATTTTCAATCAAGGCCCGAGTGTAAGCGGGACCGGTCTGGCAATGGAATCGGAATTTACCGACCGCAGGCAATTCGCCCGCCATCAAATTGCGCGATGAAGGGCTAAACCCTTCAGGCTTTCGAGACGTAGTCGAGGAGGGCGCGACCGAGATCCGAGACGACCGAGACCTCGTCGAATGAGACATCGACGTTGTTGAGGTACTGAAATCGAAGGACGTCTCCGTCACGCCGCTGGTTTGGGAAGATCCCGCCAAACAGGAATCCCAGATTGTCGGCCACCTCGCCGAAGGTCTCGGTGGCTGGATCGGCGAGGGGTAGATCGAGATATATGCAATCGAGCCGATGCAGGCACAGTTCGTGAAGGCGGCGCCGAACCGTATCGGCGAAGTCCGAGCCATAGGTGTTGATCGAAATGACCGCCTGATTGTGATCCCGCCGGACTTGAACGTCGAACCGCGTGATGCCTCCCGACTCGATCGGTCCCGGTGACCGAGCAAGCTGGCCATGGAGCGCGCCCGCGGCAAAGAGGCGTGCGATCATGTCGCGATGCCGGTCCGGCGAATAGATCGGCCTTGGCGGGGCGTCGTTTGTCTTGAGATAGTACATCACGACCGAGCGCCGTCGGTTTTCGGCCGCATTTTCGATCTGACGGTAGGAAACCGTTGCCGGGATATAGCCTAACAACAATCCGGTCTCATGGGCGCCGATGTCGATATTCGCCTTTTGACTGATTGGATGCGCCGCCGTGGCCTCGCTATACAGCCCGAATATCCCATTGTCGGCGGCCCAATCGGCGAGAGTTCGTTTCATCGAGGCGAGCAGATGGTGACCGCGATAGCGGGGGTCGACCACCGCCTGGCCCGATTCGACCACGCCGGCATCGGGCGCGGGTTTGAGCAGGGCCAAGTGACCGACGATTTCATCCTCGGCCGATACCGCAACGCAGGAATGGAGCAAGCCGGTCTCGAGCATGTGCTTGATGGCGTCCGGCTGGTAGACCCAGTCGGCATCGTAAGTGTAGCCGTAGGATAGGTAGACGCAGCGCGCCACGCCCGCCGCGTCGTCGGGTTTCATGGGGCGGATCCGGATTGGCGCGTCGGCGGGCACAAGGGGCGCGGTGCGGCGCGCCTCATGATCGCTCGGATCCAATGAAGCCCGGGTATCGGCGCCGTGTCCGCGATGCCGCACGATGAACTCCGCCCGATTACCTTGCCGGCCACGGTCTAGAATATGAACCTCATCAACCACTCCGCCGTGGAATGACTCGAACAACGGCGATTCGGGATCGGTAATATCGGCGGCGTGGTTCCACGGCATGCCTTCATCGTCAATGCGAACGACGAGCGATCCCGGCCGGGAGAGAAGCGCGAGTTCGCAGCGCGGTTGCTCATCGAACATTCGATCATCGGCCGATATGCCTTGGCAGAAAGATTCGATCAGGGTCTTGAGTCCATCGGCCTTTTCGTCCGCCAGGCCCAGTATCTTCATGCCGTCGCCCAACGCGGTGCTCGCCACGGCGATCATCCGATGGTCGCGTCCCAGGGCGATGCGGATGGTTTCGACCTCGGGTGTGGCCCCGCCGTCGTCGGTCACCCGGCGGCTCCCCGTGGCAGGAGTCGAAGCTCATGGGCCTTGGCTTCGAGTTCGTCGCGAAATTTGGGATGAGCGATCTCGATCAACGCGGCCGTGCGCTCGTGAACCCCCTTGGCATAGAGATCGGCGACGCCGTGTTCTGTCACCACATAATGGACGTCGCCGCGACTGGTTACGACGCCAGCGCCCGGTCTCAGGGTCGGCACGATACGGCTGAGCGCTTTATCTTTTGCCGTGCTCGGCAGCGCAATGATCGGTCGGCCGCCGCGGCTGCGCGCGGCGCCGCGCATGAAGTCGACCTGGCCGCCGATTCCGGAATAGAATTCGACACCGAAGGAATCGCTGTTCACCTGCCCGCTGAGGTCGACTTCGATCGCGCTGTTGACCGCCACGACATTGTCGTTCCGCGCGATTGTGAAAGGATCGTTGGTGAATTCGTTGCCGGCAAAGAATAACAACGGATTATCGTCGACGAATTCGTAGAGCCGCTTGGTGCCCATGGCAAAGCTGCAAACGATTTTTTCCGGCATCAAAGATTTGAGGCTGCCGTCTATGGCGCCGGCCTCGAACAGCTCGACGATGCCATCGGTCAGCATTTCGGTGTGAATGCCCAAATGCCGGCGGTCGGCAATTTGAGCCACCGCCGCGTTGGGAATGCCGCCAATACCGATCTGCAGGCAGTCGCCGTCGCGAATCAGGCTCGCCACATTGGCGCCAATCCGCGTCGTGACTTCGTTGGGATCAATCGGTGGCAACTCGGGCAACGGGTGGTCGACCTCGACGACAGCGTGAAGCTTGCTCACATGAACCGCCGTTTGGCCAAGGGTTCGAGGCATCTGGGGGTTCAACTCGGCGACCACGTGGCGGGCGTTGCGGATGGCGGAGACCACGAGGTCGGCGGAGACGCCCACGGTGCAGAAGCCGTGGCGGTCCGGCGGGCTGAGCTGAACCAACACCCAGTCGAGCGGCAGGCGTTCGTGAAACAGCGCCGGTATCTCGCCGAGAAAGATCGGAACCGCATCGGCGCGACCGTCGAGCACGGCTTGGCGCGTATTCGTACCGACGAAAAAGGCCGTGTGCTTGAAGCTCTCGGCGTATTCCGGATTGGTGTAGGGTGCAGGCCCGAGTGTCATGATGTGAACGATATCGACGCCGCGAAGCTGATCGGCGCGGGCGGTCATGGCCTCGACCAGCATTCGCGGTTCGGCTGCCCCGCTGCCGATAAGAACACGCTCGCCGGAGGCGATGCCGCTGACGGCGGTCGCGGCCGATACCGGTTTCGGCAATGAACCGGGCGTCGGGTTGTTGGATTTCACGCCGCGCCGGGCTCCGCGAGTTCAACCCACGCCGGCGTGTGATCCGAGGGTTTTTCCTTGCCCCGCGGAGTGCGGTCAATGCCCGAGGCGAGCAGCCTGTCCGCGGCTTCGGCCGACAGCAACAGATGATCGATCCGTAGGCCTTCGTCCTTATTCCAGCGCCCGCTTTGGTAGTCCCAATAGCTGTATATGCCTTGTCGAGGATTGAGAACGCGGAACGAGTCGGTGAGTCCGAGATTGACCAGGGCGCGGTAATGGTGCCGGGATTCGGCGCGGCATAAGGCGTCGTCGGCGAAGCGAATGGGATCGTAGACATCGGCATCGGTCGGGCACAGATTGTAGTCGCCGCCGAGAACGAGCGGCTCTTCGAGGGCCAGCAGCCCACGAACGTGATCGGTCAGGCGTGCCATCCACGAGAGCTTATAGGTAAATTTCGGCGAATCGACCGGGTTGCCGTTGGGCAAATAGATCGATGCCACGCGAAGGCCGGCGGTAAACGCCTCGACATAGCGCGCCTGATCATCGTCGTCGTCACCGGGAAGCCGGCGCTGGGCGACTTCTATTGGGTGCTTGGAAAAAATCGCGACGCCGTTGTAGGTCTTTTGACCCACCGCTTCGACGTTGTAGCCGAGATCCTCGACCTCGATCAGCGGAAAATTTTCGTCGAGGACCTTTGTCTCCTGCAGCAGAACGACGTCGGGTGCGGCTTCCTTGAGCCAATCGAGAACGTTGACGATCCGTGCCTTGATCGAATTGACGTTCCAGGTCGCGATGCGGGTCATTGTCAATCCGCCGTCCGTTGCCAAGCCGGAAGTTTCGCAAACCTAACGATGCGGCGCAATGTCAGGCCGCATCCGACTCGCGGAATGGCCGATCAGATCGAGAAAGAGGTGCCGCAGCCGCAAGACGAGCTGGCGTTGGGATTTTGGACCGCGAAATAGGACCCGAGCAGTTCTTCGACGTAGTCGAGTTCCGAGCCATTGAGGAAATCCAGAGAAACCGAATCGACGACGATTCGGACGTCGCCTCGCTCGAAGACCTGGTCGTCCTCGTTGATCGTGTCGTCGAACGCGAACCCATATTGGAATCCGGAGCATCCGCCACCCGAGACCGAGACCCGAAGCATAAGGGTCGGATTGCTTTCGGCGGCGCGCAATTCCGCGATACGGCGGGCCGCGCTGGGGCTGATCGACATCCCGGTTGTTGGGGTCTCGGTGAGCGACATATTACATTTTCGCCTGTTGACGCGGTATTCGGTGTCCTGTCGTCGAGATAATCAGCAAAGACCGGTTTTTCAATATCGGGATAGGGTCAGCGCTTGTTGCCCGAAGTGCCACGGGCTATAGGGTCCGTCCATGACAACCTACCGAACGCTGGCGCCCTTTGCCAGTCACGCCGAACTGACACGCGGCCGGCTTTTCCCGGAAGTCGAGAGCACGAGCCGTACGCCGTTCCAGCGGGATCGGGACCGGATCATCCATTGCGCCGCCTTCCGCCGCCTGGAATACAAGACCCAGGTCTTCGTCAATCACGAGGGCGACCATTATCGTACGCGCCTGACCCATTCGCTCGAAGTCGCCCAAATTACCCGCTCGATCTGCCGAGCGCTGGGCCTTGACGACGATCTTGGAGAGGCGGTCGCTTTGGCGCACGATCTCGGCCACACGCCGTTTGGTCACGCCGGCGAAGAGGCTCTCGACGAAGTCATGCGCCCTTTTGGCGGTTTCGACCACAATGCTCAGACGTTGCGGATCCTGACCCGGCTCGAGCGGCGTTATGCGAATTTCGATGGGCTCAATCTGACATGGGAAACGTTGGAAGGCGTGGTCAAGCACAACGGACCGGTTTCAGAAAGCGAGGATAGGGGGCCGATTCCGGCGGCGATCACCGATTATGTGGCCGAACACGACCTTGAGCTGGCGACGTGGTGCGGTCCCGAAGCCCAGATCGCGGCACTCTGCGACGATATCGCTTATAGCAACCATGACATCGACGACGGATTGCGCGCCGGGCTGTTCGCGACCGCCGATATCGCCGATGTGCCGATGGTCGGCAGCCTTATCGACGATGTGCGCGACCGGTACGGCGATATCGAACCCCACCGTTTCATAAACGAAGTCGTTCGCCGGCTGATCACCCACATGGTCGACGATCTCGTTCAGGAGACGACCAGCCGCATCAACGAATTGGCGCCATCCACCGCCGCCGACATTCGTCGGCACATTAATCCGGTGGTCGGGTTCTCTGCGGAAACGGTGGCACAACTCGCGGTCTTGCGTGACTTTCTGTTCGCGCACATGTATCGACACCCCCACGTCAATGAAATGAGTGCGAATGCCCGGCGCGTCGTCGGCGCGTTGTTCGAGTTCTATATGAGCAATCCGTCCGCGCTGCCGCTGGAATGGCAGAGCCGATTTCAGCCCGAGGATATGCCGCGGCGCGCCCGATCAATCGCCGACTATATCGCCGGAATGACCGACCGATACGCTCTGGAGCAACATCGTTTGAACCTCGAATAATGTCTGTTTTCAGTAATTTCAATAAAGATCTTCTGTTGATACTTGAAGAATTGGCGGGTGATGGCATTTTGCCGGCGGGCCTCGACGTGGGGCGCGTGACGGTCGAGCCGCCGCGCGATTCCGCCCATGGCGACCTGTCGACGAACGCCGCCATGGTCTTAGCCAAGCAGGCCGGCATGAAACCGCGCGATCTGGCGGCGATGATTGTCGAGCGTTGCCGTGCGCTGCCCAATGTAGTGGAAGCGGAAATCGCCGGCCCCGGGTTCGTCAATCTGCGGGTCGCGGCCTCGGTGTGGCTGCACGAGCTCGAAATCATATTGCGCGAGGGGACCGCCTACGGCGAGTCCGACATGGGCGGCGGGGCCCTGGTCAATGTCGAGTATGTTTCCGCCAATCCGACCGGTCCGCTCCATGTCGGCCATGCGCGAGGAACGGTGTTTGGCGATGTGTTGGCGGCGCTGCTCGAAAAAACCGGCCATAAGGTCACCCGCGAGTACTACATCAATGACGCCGGCAGCCAGGTCGATACCCTGGCCCGGTCGGCTTATCTTCGGTACCGGGAAGCGCTCGGCGAGGATATCGGCACCATCCCGTCGGGCCTTTATCCGGGCGCCTACCTCGAAGTTGTTGGCCGGGCCCTGGCGGCGCGCGACGGCGATAAATGGCGCGATGTCGACGAGCAGGAATGGCTCCCGGTTGTCCGTGATTTCGCCATATCGGCGATGATGGATCTCGTTCGAGACGACCTCGCGGCGCTCGGCGTTCGCCAAGAGGTTTTTACCTCCGAGCGCACATTGGTAGACGAAGGCGCCGTCGACGCGGCGTTGGCCGCCCTGCAGGACCGCGGCCTGATCTATACCGGCGTGCTGAAACCGCCGAAGGGCAAAGCGCCGGAAGATTGGGAGCCGCGACCGCAGACCTTGTTCCGGGCGACGGAATTCGGCGACGATGTCGACCGGCCGCTCCGGAAATCGGACGGTTCGTGGACCTATTTCGCCAGCGATATCGCCAATCATTACGACAAGTACCGGCGCGGCTTCCGCGCCATGATCGATGTCTGGGGCGCCGATCACGGGGGCTATATCAAGCGCATGAAGGCGGCGGTTGCCGCGGTATCGGACGGGGAAGCCGAACTCGACGTCAAGATTTGCCAGATGGTCAACCTGCTCGACAACGGGGCGCCGATCAAGATGTCGAAGCGGGCCGGGTCCTTCGTCACCATGCGCGCCGTGATCGACGAGGTCGGCAAGGATGTCATCAGGTTCATCATGCTGACCCGGAAAAACGATGCGCCATTGGACTTCGATCTGGCGAAGGTCACCGAACAATCCCGGGACAACCCGGTATTCTATGTGCAATACGCCCATGCCAGGCATTGCTCCGTCATGCGTCAGGCGCGCGAAACCTTTCCCGACGCCGACCTATCAGACGCGGCGCTGGCCGGCGTCGACTTGTCGCCGCTCGGATCGCCAGAGGAGATGGCCTTGGTCAAGGCGATGGCGACCTGGCCGCGGGCACTCGAGGCCGCCGCCGAGGCGCATGAGCCGCATCGCTTGGCCTTCTACCTGTATGATCTTGCCGCCGCCTTCCACCACCTATGGACAAAGGGCAGGGACGATGCCAGCCTGCGATTCGTGAAGGCGGACGACATGCCGGCGACACTGGCGCGAATGGCCCTGGTGCGCGCGATGGCCATCGTGATCGCGTCCGGTCTGGAGGTGTTCGACGTGACGCCCGTGGAGGAGATGCGGTGACGTCCGAGGATTTTGACGATCACGCAGGGGAACCAACTACGTTCGAGGAAAGACCTCGCCGCCGCCGGGTATGGGTGGGCGTGCTCGTACTCGTCGTCTTCGCGGGGTTCGGTATCGGAATGTGGTATGCCTATACCGAGGGTATCCGCTATGGCAGCGAAAGCGTGGCGCCGGTAATCACCGCCGACGCGAAGCCGATCAAAGTCCGCCCCGAGGCACCGGGCGGCATGGAAGTGCCTTATCGCGATACCTTGGTCTACGGCAAGATCGCACCCGGTCCGGCCAAGGAAGAGGAAGCGCAGCTTGGGCCGGGCCCGGAAGAGCCAATCATCACACGCCGTCCCAAACCCATGCCGGAGTTGGCCCAGCCGGAGTCGAGTACCCTTCCACCGGTAGCGACCCCGCCCGCGACGACCGAAACAGCGAATGAAGATATTCCGAGCACGCCAGGTGCCAAGCCACCGCCGCCGGTCGTTGCCGAGTCTGGCGCCGCCGAAACGGCGAGCGTCGACGGGTCGACCCAACAGGGCGCCGAATTCGATCTTTCGCCGTTTCGGCTGCAGCTCGCTTCGATGCGATCGCCGGCCGCCGCCGCTGGGGCTTGGGACGCCCTGATTGGCAAGCACTATGATGTCCTGGCGGACCTCGAGCCGGTAATCCAGAAAATCGATCTCGGCGAGGATAAGGGCGTCTACTACCGCGTTCAAGCGGGTCCGATTGCCACCGAGGCCGAAGGGAAACGGTTGTGTGCCGTGTTGACCCAACGCAACGTCGGGTGTCTCGTGGTGCGGCGTTAGCATGGCTAGGCCGAAA
Organism: Alphaproteobacteria bacterium; assembly: GCA_024244705.1. NCBI lineage: Bacteria > Pseudomonadati > Pseudomonadota > Alphaproteobacteria > Alphaproteobacteria bacterium. The sequence continues at coordinate 101,029 of JAAEOK010000042.1, read as the reverse complement.
GCGGTCATCTTCGGGTGCGGCGGTTTGGAACTCACCTCGGAAGAAAAGGCGTTCTTCCGCAGCGTGTCGCCGCTCGGTTTCATTATGTTCGCGCGGAATTGCGAAAGCCCGAAACAGGTCGCTGCGCTAACACTCGCCATGCGCGAATGCATCGACCGTTCCAGGGCCCCGGTCCTGATCGACCAGGAAGGCGGCCGGGTTCAGCGGCTGTCTCCCCCGCATTGGCGGGATGCTCCTGCGGCGGCCGTTTTTGGCCGCTTGGCGGCAATCGATAAAGACCGCGCCAAAGATGCGGTTCGTTTGAACGCGCGCCTCCTTGCCGCCGAGTTGCTGGCGATCGGCATCGATGTCGATTGCCTGCCCGTGCTCGACATTCCGGCCGCGGGATCCCATGACATCATCGGCGACCGGGCCTATTGCGACGATCCCTTGGTCGTCGCGGAACTGGGGCGCGCGGCATGCGAAGGGCTGATGGCTGGGGGCGTCACGCCGGTGATCAAGCATATACCGGGGCATGGCCGGGCGCGGGCCGACAGTCACAAGAGCCTGCCCCGCGTCGATGCGTCGAGGGCGGCGCTCGCGGAGACTGATTTTGTGCCGTTTCAGGCGCTGCGCGACATGCCTTGGGCGATGACCGCGCATGTCCTGTATGAGCAGCTTGATCCGACCATGGCGGCGACCCTCTCCAAGGTCGTAATCGAAGAAGTCATCCGCCGGGAAATCGGATTCGACGGTCTGCTGTTGACCGACGACCTCAGCATGGGTGCGCTCGCCGGTTCGATGGCCGATCGTACCCGGCTCAGTCTTGCCGCCGGTTGCGATGTGATTCTTCATTGCAATGGAGATCTGACCGAAATGCGCGAGATCGCCGATGAATGCCCGGAACTCGGCGCTGCGGGATGGGAACGCTACGAGCGTGGGACACGGCTGATCGGGGCTGCGGCCGATTTCGACGTTGCAGCGGCTTCCGCGGCGCTGGCCGACCTTTTGGGCTAAGGCTGGCATGATGGGGATAGATTTCGACGCCATTCTGACCGGGCTCTCGGTTTGGGCACTGCCGGTTATCATTGCCATTACCTTCCACGAAGCCGCCCATGGCTATGTCGCGTGGCGTCTCGGCGATCCGACCGCTTTCGTCAAAGGTCGGGTGACATTCAACCCGTTCAAGCACATCGATCCGGTGGGAACGATTCTCATCCCGGCGGTCTTATTGATCGCGCGATCTCCGTTCATCTTCGGCTATGCCAAGCCGGTGCCGGTCAATTTCAGCCGGCTCAAGCACCCGCGCCGGGACATGATCCTGGTCGCGGCGGCCGGGCCCGGTACCAATCTCGGGCTGGCGTTGATCAGCGCCGCCCTCATTCACATTATCCCGATATTGCCGCTGGAGTTCGGCCAGTGGGTGTTTGAGAATCTAAGAAATTCCCTGATTATCAATCTTGTATTGGCCGTCTTTAACATGTTTCCCATACCACCGCTCGATGGCGGCCGGGTCGCGGTCGGATTGCTGCCCGACGCCATGGCCTTCCGCCTGGCACGGCTCGAACGGGTCGGCTTGGTGCTCATCATCGGAATCCTATTTCTCGCTCCGATGGTCACCAACGCAATCGGCCTCGACTTCAACCCGATCGAATATATTATCCTCGTGCCGGTATCGTTCCTGGCGGAGATCATCTTGAATCTGGTCGGATTATCATAGGCTAACCATGGTTACGGACGAAGGATTCGGGCTTGAGACCGATTTTCAACCACCGCCGAACGAGGGCGGACTGGTGGTCGAATTGGGGGCCTATGAGGGGCCGCTCGATGTCCTTCTCGCGCTGGCCCGGGAGCAAAAGGTCGATCTCACCAAGATCTCGATACTTCGGTTGGCTGAGCAATACCTCGCCTTCATCGCTGCCGCCCGGGATCTTCGCCTCGAGGTGGCCGCCGATTATCTGGTCATGGCGGCCTGGCTCGCCTATCTGAAATCCCGGCTGCTGCTGCCGCCGCCGGACGACGACGGCGAACAGCCGACCGGCGCCGAGATGGCGGCTGCCTTGGCGTTCCAACTGCGCCGCCTGGAATCCATGCGTAACGCCGGCGCCGCCTTGTTCGAGCGCCCGCACCTGGGCCGCGACGTATTCCCGCGCGGCGAGCCCGAATCGTTTCCCGTGCTGCGCAGTTCGGTCTACGACGCGAGCCTGTTCGAGCTCCTGAAATCCTACAGTTTGCAGCAGCGCCGGACCACCGGTGGGACCTACAGCATTTCCGATCCGGTCATACTGTTTTCAATCGAGGAAGCGCTCGTTCGATTGACCGAAAAGCTTGACTCCATGCCGGATTGGGCGACGCTTTCGAGCTATCTGCCGAAGGGCCTGGCCGACCCTCTGACTCGAAGGTCGGCGGTCGCCGCGACGTTCGGGGCCAGTCTCGAATTGGCAAAATCAGGCCACGTGCAGTTACGTCAGGACAAACTCTTCGGCCCAATCTTCGTGCGGGCGAAACGGACATCGACATGAGTGAAGATCACGAACACCTGCGCCTGATCGAGGCGATACTCTTTGCCGCTGCGGAACCGGTCGATGCACGGACGATCGCGTCGCGCCTGCCCGAGGGGACGGACGTCGATGCGCTGATGAGGGAGCTCGAATCGCTCTATGCCAATCGCGGGGTCAACGTGCTGCGGCGCGATGGCCGATGGGCGATTCGGACGGCGCCGGATCTCGCACCACTTCTGCGCACGGAAACTGTCGTTAGCCGCAAGCTGTCGCGGGCGGCCGTGGAGATCTTGGCAATCATCGCTTACCACCAGCCGGTTACGCGCGCCGAAATCGAGGAGATTCGGGGCGTGCAGATTAGCCGGGGCACCCTGGACACACTCCTCGAGAGCGGCTGGGTAAGACCGGGCCGGCGGCGGCGCACACCGGGTCGCCCGGTAACCTGGGTCACGACCACCGGATTCCTCGATCATTTCGGCCTCGAAGGGCTCGACGATCTGCCCGGGATCGAGGAACTCAAGGGCGCCGGTTTGTTGGATTCGCGGCCGGCCATCGAGACCGTCGCCGGTGTTTCCACCGGACCCGATCCGGACGAGCATCCGAGCGGTGCCGACGACATCGGGGAAGTCGACGAGTTTGAGGACGATTTCAATCAAGCGCTGGGAGAAGAGTCCTAGCCGAGGCCGTTGATTTCCTGCGAAATCACTAACTTGTATATGCGACGCATTCGCAATAATATGCAGCACCTCTTACGGTGACCGGACCCGCCATGTTGCACCAAACAAAAGAACCGACGGCGTGACTGAATCGACCGACCAGGTGCAGGCTCGGTTCATGCCCGCGCGGGGCCGCATCGAGTTCAGGCCATGGACGGTGTTGATCCTGCTGATCGCGTTCATGGTCGCCGTGCCGGTGCTCGTCGTCGCGGCCTTCGTTTTGGTACCCAGCGGGGATATCTGGCAGCACCTCGCTTCGACGGTGCTTGCGTCCTATGTGATCAATTCGCTGTGGCTGATGATCGGGGTCGGGGCCGGCGTTCTGGTCCTCGGCGTGGGCACGGCGTGGCTCGTGACCATGGCTGATTTTCCCGGCCGGCGTCTGTTCGAATGGGCATTGTTGCTGCCCTTGGCGGTTCCCGCCTACGTGATCGCTTACACCTATACCGGCCTGCTCGATTACGCGGGACCGGTGCAATCGGGACTTCGCGACGTGTTCGGCTGGACCTCGGCTCGAGACTACTGGTTTCCCGAGATACGGTCCCTCGGTGGTGCCATAGTCATGATGACCCTGGTGCTGTACCCCTATGTTTATCTGCTCGCCAGATCGGCTTTTCTCGAGCAATCGGTCTGCGCTCTGGAAGTCAGCCGAACACTTGGTTGCAGCAGCCTGCGTAGCTTCCTCCTGGTCGCCATTCCGCTGGCGCGGCCATCGATCGTCGCCGGCGTTGCCCTCGCCCAAATGGAGGCGTTGAACGATTTCGGCACGGTTCAGTACTTCGCCGTCGACACCTTTACCACCGGGATCTATCGTACTTGGTTCGGTCTAGGCTCCCCGGCGGCCGCGGCACAACTCGCCGCCGTCTTCATGCTCTTCATGCTGGTGCTGATCCTGTTCGAGCGATGGCACCGAAGGGGCGCGCGTTTCCACCATGCGACAGTGACTTACCGGCCGCTGCCGCGACGCGAACTGGACCCCGGCCGCCGCGCCCTGACTTTCATGGCATGCTTGGCGCCGGTCGCCTTCGGGTTTCTCATTCCCTGCGCTGCTCTGACGGTGTGGACAATCGAAACATTTGACAAGACCGTCGATGCCCGGTTCTTCAAGCTTGCCCTTCACTCGTTGACCCTGGCGACAATCGCCTCGGCTTGTGCGGTCCTGTTGGCTGTAATCATGGCCTATGGCAATCGCCTGCGGCCGGGACGGGTAACCGAACTGGCGATCCGCGTGGTCGGAATGGGGTATGCGATTCCAGGCGCGGTCGTCGCGGTCGGTGTGCTCCTGCCCTTCGCCGCGATCGACAACTCGGTCGATACCTGGATGCGGGCGATCTTCGGCATATCGACGGGTTTGCTGCTGAGCGGCACCCTGTTTGCCGTGATTTATGCTTATCTGGTGCGGTTTCTGGCGGTTTCGGTCGGGACCGTTGAAGCCAGCTTGGGCCGCGTGACGCGAAGCATGGACGGCGCGGCGAGGACCCTTGGCGCCGGGACCGTGGGTACCTTGTGGCGGGTTCATGCGCCGATCATGTGGAGCAGCCTGTTGACCGCCGGCCTTCTGGTGTTCGTCGATGTCATGAAGGAACTGCCGGCGACCCTTATTATCCGCCCCTTCAACTACGATACGTTGGCGATCCGGGTTTTCGAACTGGCCTCGGATGAGCAACTCGCCGAATCTTCGAGCGCCGCGCTGGCCATCGTCCTTGTCGGTATCGTGCCGGTCGTGATCCTGAGCCGGGCGATCGCTCGTGCCCGCCCGGGCGACCACCATGGCTGAGCTGGATTCGCGCCATCCGGCTTTGGTGGTCGAAAACGTCGACCATCGATACGGCGACATCGTCGCGGCCGATGACGTTCATCTCGCGGTGGCGCCTGGGCAAGTGGTTTGTTTGGTTGGACCGTCGGGGTGCGGCAAGACGACTCTGCTTAGGCTCATAGCGGGGCTCGAGGACCTGCAATCGGGACGGATCATGATCGGCGGCCGGGAAGTGGCGGGACCCGGTCATCTGCTGCCGCCGGAGGAGCGGGGCGTCGGAATGCTGTTCCAGGACTACGCCCTGTTTCCGCATCTCTCCGTCGCCGACAATGTCGCTTTCGGATTACGAAAGATTGCCGCCGCACAACGCAAGGCGCGTGTCGACGACGTGCTCGACCAGGTTGGCATGCTCGATTATTCCGCTGCCTATCCCCACACCCTGTCCGGTGGGCAGCAACAGCGGGTGGCGCTCGCCCGGGCGTTGGCGCCATCGCCAAAGGTCATGCTGCTGGACGAGCCTTTTTCGGGCTTGGACCAGCGTCTCAGGGAGCAAGTTCGCGACCAAGCTTTCCATGTGTTGAAGGATAGCGAGGCGGCGACATTGATGGTGACCCACGATCCCGAGGAAGCGATGTTCATGGCCGATTTAATCGCCGTCATGCAAAACGGTCGGCTGGCCCAGATCGGAACACCGATCGAGATATATTTTCATCCAAATTCGGCTTTCGTCACCGAGTTCTTCAGCGAGGTGAATAGCATCGAGGGCGTCGTTGCCGACGGCCGGGTAGCCACGGCGGTCGGCACCATCACGAGCGATGGACTGGCCGAAGGTACGGCGGTCGATATCTTGATACGGCCCGAAGCAATTCGTATGAGCCGGGTCACTGACGGCGGTCCGGAGTATCCTGCCAAAGTGCTGGAATCGCGTATTATCGGACGTAGCAGCCTGATACATCTCGAAATTTTCCAGCAAGGCGGGCCATCGCTCCACCTTCACAGCCGCGTGCCCGGCAAGTTTCTGCCCCAGGAGAATGAAATCGTCGGTATCGACTTGGATGTCGATCAAGCCTTTGTTTTTTCGCGGGAAGAGCCACATTAACTAGGCACGACCGTTGCGGCACGGCGGCTATTTTGCGATTATCCGCCGCCAAACGGCAGTTATAAGGTTTCTTGGAGAGTTTCAATGAGTATCGGTGTATGGCAGGTCGTCCTTATTCTGGTCATTGTCCTCATCATATTTGGTGCCGGCAAATTGCCGCGCGTGATGGGTGATGTCGCGAAGGGCGTCAAGAATTTCAAAAAGGGCATGAACGAGGAGCTGACCGACGACGAGGACAAGCCCGAAGCGGTCAAGGCGGAGCAGGTCGAGGCGGCCCCGGATCCGGTCGTTGTGAAGAAGGACGAAACCGCCTGAACTTAGCGCCCGGTCGCGTCTCGCGGTTTTATCGTCCAGGAGCGGATCCATGTTCGATATCGGCTGGACAGAAATGCTGGTGGTCATCGTGGTCGCGGTGATCATCATCGGTCCCAAAGACTTGCCGCGCGCATTGCGTACGGTCGGCCAGTGGGCGGGGAAGGTGCGCGCGATCGGCCGCGACTTTCAACGCGGTCTTGACGACATGATCCGTGAAACCGAGCTCGACGAAATGAAAAAGCAGCTCGATGCCACGCGCCAGCTCGATATCAAGAAGGAGATCGAGAACACGATCGACCCGACCGGGTCGATCAAGGAGGCGATGCAGCCGATCAAGATCCCCGACGGTGATTCGAATACGTCCGAAGGAGCGAGCGCCGACCAGCCGGATTCCGAACCGAAGGACGTGGCCTCAGTCGCGAACGCCGACCAGCCGGATTCCGAACCGAAGGACGTGGCCTCAGTCGCGAGCGCCGACGTCAAGACCGGAACCTAGAGCCCTTTCTATGAACCCCGAGTCAATTCTGTTTCGCATCCGGCGCGCCGGTCCGCAAGGAAGTTCGAGCAGCGCGATGCCGAAGCATCGGGCAAGCTTGCTGACGCCGTGGTCGGCCGCCGGATGGAAACCCTACGGGACGAGCGCTTTTGCCCGCCGTGAGCGTCGCTCGTCGCTCGATATGCTCCGGCATGTCATCGCTCCTCGCTCCTGCCCGACGGCCAAAACCGCTCCGTCAGAATGGCTCCGAGTTCATAGAAAGGGCTCTGGACAGTGAGCGAAAAGCTGGCCGAAATCGAGGGCATCGAAGAATCGAAGATGCCATTGCTCGATCATTTGATCGAGTTGCGCAATCGGCTGATGTACTCGGTGGCGGCGATCTTCATCGCCTTTCTCTTCTGCTATTACTTCGCCGACGAAATTTACGGATTCCTGGTCCAGCCGTTGGCGGATGCAATGGAGGGGCAGGAAAACCGGCGGTTGATTTACACCGCGCTCCATGAGGCCTTCTTCACTTATGTCAAGGTCGCCTTTTGGGCCGCCATTTTCATTTCCTTTCCGATTATTGCCAGCCAGGTTTGGATGTTCATCGCGCCCGGCCTCTATCGGCACGAGCGCCGCGCCTTCCTGCCATTCCTGGTCGCCACACCGGTGCTTTTCTTTGCCGGCGGCGCCTTGCTTTATTACCTTGTGATACCCCTGGCCTGGCGGTTCTTCCTCGGCTTCGAAACCACCGACGTAAGTCCCGGCTCGTTGCCGATCCAACTCGAAGCCAAGGTCAACGAGTACCTGTCGCTGGTGATGCGGCTGATCTTCGCCTTCGGTCTGAGTTTCCAATTGCCGATCGCCTTGACGCTGATGGCGCGGGTTGGCATCGTCAGCGCGGACGGGCTCGCCGCCAAGCGTAAGTACGCACTCGTCTGCACATTCGTTGCCGCGGCAATTCTGACCCCGCCGGACATCATCAGCCAAGTCGGGCTCGCGCTGCCGATCATCGTGCTCTACGAGATATCGATCCTGATGGCGCGCATCGTCGAGAAGAAGCGGGCCGAGCGGGAGGCGGAGGAAGAAGCCTAAAGCTGTTATCGTCGTGTGCTGGACGCCATCGGCGGCAAGGCTTATAACGCCCGCGACCGCCGACCAACCGCCAGCACGACACCTGTCATGTTCGATCTCAAATGGATACGCGAGAACCCCGAAGCCTTCGATGAGGGGCTGGTCAAACGGGGCTTGATGCCGCAATCGGCCGTCGTGCTCGAGATCGATGCGCACCATCGCGCACTCGTCACCGCGCTCCAGGAGATGCAGACGCGTCGCAATGAGGCGTCGAAGCAGATCGGTGCCGCCAAGGCGCGCGGTGAGGATGCGGCGGCACTCATGGCCGAGGTCGCCGCGCTCAAATCCGATATGCAGGCCAAAGACGTCGAGGTCCAAGCGGCGCAGGCGAGATGCGACGAGATCCTTCAGGGCCTGCCCAACCTGCCCGCCGCCGACGTCCCCGTTGGCAGTGACGAAACCGCCAATATCGAGGTTAGACGGCACGGCGAAGCACCGGCGTTCGATTTCGCCCCAAAGCAGCATTTCGAGATCGGCGAGGCGCTCGGACTGATGGATTTCGACGTTGCGGCAAAGCTCGCCGGTGCCCGGTTCGTCGTCATGCGCGGAACGCTCGCCCGCCTCGAGCGCGCGCTGGCCCAGTTCATGCTCGACGTTCACACCAATGAATTCGGCTATACGGAAATGAGCGTGCCGATTTTGGTCCGCGACACCGCCCTGTTCGGCACCGGGCAACTGCCAAAATTCGCCGACGACCAGTTTCGCACCACCACGGACCATTGGCTGATCCCGACCGCCGAGGTCCCGCTGACAAATCTGGTGGCGGGTGAAATCCTGGACGCCGCCGATCTGCCGATTCGGGTAACCGCGCATACTCCCTGTTTCCGTTCCGAGGCCGGCGCCGCCGGCAAGGACACCAGGGGCATGTTGCGCCAGCACCAGTTCTACAAGGTCGAGCTGGTCAGTGTCGCTCATCCAGACGAGTCGGATGCGGAGTTGGATCGGATGACCAACTGCGCCGAGGAAATTCTGAAGCGGCTCGATCTGCATTATCGCGTCGTCGTGCTGTCGACCGGCGACATGGGATTCGCCGCCCGCAAGACCCATGACTTCGAGGTGTGGTTGCCCGGACAGGGCACTTTTCGTGAGATTTCCAGCTGTTCCAACTGTGGCGATTTCCAAGCTCGCCGCATGAAGGCCCGGTTCCGCCCGACGGGTGGCAAAGGCACCCAATTCGTTCACACGTTGAATGGGTCGGGGATCGCCGTCGGGCGGGCGCTCATTGGCGTACTCGAAAACTATCAGCAGGCCGATGGGTCAGTGGTCATTCCGGAGGTTCTCCGCCCTTATATGGGCGGACTCGAGCGCTTGGGGGCGGTCTCCGTATGACGTCGACGGGCCGGCGAATCCTGCTGTCCAACGACGATGGCTTCGATTCGAGCGGGCTGAAGCTGTTGGAACGGATAGCGCGAGGTCTTAGCGACGACGTGTGGGTCGTGGCGCCGGCGTTGGAACAGAGCGGCTCGGCGCATTCGCTGACCCTGCGGCGCCCCCTGCGTATCCGCCGCGTATCCAAACAGCGCTATTCGGTCGACGGTACGCCAACCGACTGCGTCCTCCTCGCGGTAAAGCACATTCTCCTCGACCACCCGCCCGACTTGGTTCTGGCGGGGATCAACAGGGGCGGAAATCTCGGCGAAGACGTCACCTATTCCGGCACCTTGGCGGCGGCGATGGAGGCCACCCTGTTAGGAATCCCAGCGATTGCTCTCAGTCAGCATCGTGACGGGCGCGGCCCGACGATGTGGAAGACCGCCGAACGATTTGCGCCCGAGCTCCTGCATAAACTGATCGATACGGGGTGGCCGCCGGGCGTGTTCATCAACATCAATTTCCCGGCAATCAGTGCCGACAAGGTGTCGGGCGTCGAGGTCGGGTTTCAGGGCCGCCGCAAACTGGGCGATCATCTGGAGGAGCGCATCGATCCGCACGGTCGTCCTTATTATTGGATCGGGCCGTTGCGACGCGAGGAGGCGTCGCGCAAGGGGTCCGACCTAGCCGCGATCGAACGGAATGCCATCGCGGTTACGCCGCTGCACCTGGATCTCACCCATCGTGCAACGTTGAGAGACCTCAAGAAGGTCCTCAGTTGAGCCTCGACGCGCGCAAGATCCGTTTGATCATGGAGCTTCGCCAGTCCGGTATCGGGGACACGCGTGTGCTCTCGGCGATCGAACGAATACCACGCGAAAAATTCGTGCCGGCCTCCTTCGCCGATCGGGCATACGAAAACACCGCTTTGCCGCTTCCCCACGGGCAAACGATCAGCCAGCCCTACATCGTAGCGCTGATGTCGCAAGCGTTAGAGTTGGGTCCGCGCATGAAAGTGCTCGAGCTCGGCACCGGGTCCGGCTACCAGGCGGCGGTGCTGTCGAAGTTGTGCCGCCGGGTCTATTCCGTGGAACGCATCCGGTCCCTTTTGCGGGAAGCCGAACGCACATTTACCGAGCTGCGGATATACAATATCACCACTCTGCATGGTGACGGGGCGCGCGGATGGCCCGATCTGGCGCCTTTCGAGCGGATGATCGTGACCGCCGCGGCAAGCGAACCCCCGGCCGAGCTGATCGATCAGCTCGGCGTCGGCGGGATCATGATCATTCCGCTTGGGCGTAAGGGCGCCGACCAAGAGCTGATACGAATACGACGGACGAAGGCGGGTTTCGATGAATCAACCTTGTGTCCTGTTCGATTTGTCCCCTTGATTCGAGACGCCGAGCGCCAACATAATTGAGCGTGGGTTGGTCGGGGGGTTCAACATGAGGCAGAACAGCTCATGTCCAACCCTCGTTTGGGTTACATCCGTGTCCCCTTTCTTGCCGTAGTCATTTTGACGGCGGCGACCGTGCTGTTGTCGGGTTGCGGCTTGTTCGAGGACGATGCGCGGCCGACGACCGCCCCGGCGACCCTCGGCGGCCAGCCGTCGAACCCCGGTTATCACGTGGTCAAGACCGGCGACACCCTGTCCAATATTGCCCAGCGCTATGATCTCGGCCTCGGCGAAGTGGCTGCGGCCAATGACCTGCAACCGCCTTATGCGCTCAGCGTCGGCCAATTCCTGATTCTGCCGCGCCCGAACGTCTATGAAGTTCAACGAGGTGACAATCTTTACCGGATTGCGGTCGAAAACGGCTTGGAAATGGACATGCTGGCGTCGGCAAATGGAATTGCGGCGCCGTATACGATTTATCCGGGGCAACGCTTGATTCTGCCCGATAAACCTCAGACGCCGCCGCTGGCCGGCGGTCCCGGGCAATCGGCCACCACCGGCGTCGCGAGTTCGCCCCAGTCGGTGCCGACGATCCCGCCGGCGGTCGTCACACGGAACGATTTGCCCGGTATCGCCACTGTCCCGGTGTCGGGATCGTCGGGTACCGCCGCCAACGATGCCGCGAACGCGCCGCGGGTCGATACACCGCCGCCGGTGTCGAAGCCGCAAGGCGCCTCGACCGACCTGCCAAGCCCGCCTGCGGCGCTCCTGTCGCCGCCGCCGCAACGACAACAGCAGACGGCCAGCGCGGCGAACCCGCCGCCGCTCGCCCAAGGCGGCTTCTTGTGGCCGGTGCGGGGCGACGTTGTGTCGACCTTCGGCCCCAATTCCGGCGGTCAGCACAATGATGGGATCAACATCGCGGCGCCCCGCGGGACACCGGTCGTGGCCGCCCAAAGCGGGATCGTCATCTATGCCGGCACCGAGATCGAGGGTTATGGCCAGTTGTTAATCATCAAGCACGCCGATGGCTGGTCGACGGCCTACGGCCACAACGACGTGCTTTTGGTGCGGCGCGGCGACCAGGTGGCCCGCGGCGAAGCCATCGCCCGCGTCGGCAGCACCGGCGACGTCACATCGCCGCAACTCCATTTCGAGATTCGCCGCTCGGCAAAAGCGATCGACCCGATCGGCCATTTGGGCTGACGCCGGTATCGATTAGTCCAGCCGTTTGCCGAGGCGGCCCGCCAAATCCTGAATGAATTGCCAGGCGACCCGGCCCGACCTGGCGCCACGCGTGACCGACCATTCGTTGGCCTCGGCAGCCAATTTCTCGGCGTCGATATCCAAGCCATAGTGATTGGCATAGCCGGTTACCATGGCCAAGAACGTTTGCTGGTCGCAGCTGTGAAAACCGAGCCATAACCCGAACCGGTCGGAGAGAGAGACCTTTTCCTCGACCGCCTCGGATGGGTTGATCGCCGTCGATCGCTCGTTTTCGATCATTGTCCGCGGCATGAGGTGGCGCCGGTTCGATGTGGCGTAGAAGATGACGTTGTCCGGGCGGCCCTCGATGCCGCCCTCGAGCACGCCTTTCAGCGATTTGTATGACGTGTCGTCGCCGTCGAAGGACAGGTCGTCGCAATAAAGCAGCCATCGCCGATCCGAGTCGCGCAACGTCGCGAGGAGGCGCGGCAGCGACGTAACGTCCTCACGGTGGATCTCGATTAGACCGAGAATTCCGGGCTCGTCGGCATCGACCGCCGCGTGGATCGCCTTGACGAGGGAACTCTTTCCCATCCCGCGGGCGCCCCACAACAAGGCATTGTTGGCCGGTAGCCCATGGGCGAAACGACGCGTGTTGTCGAGCAGCAGGTCGATCTGGCGGCTAATCCCGCACAACAACGAAAGGTCTATCCGGTTCACCTTGAGGACCGGTTCCAGTCGTTCGCTTTCGGCATGCCAAATGAACGCGTCGGCCGCATCGAGGTTGGCGCGGTCGGGAGGTGCGGGGGCCAGCCGCTCGAGCGCGTCGGCGATACGGGGCCAATCCGGACTGGGATCCTTATCGCTCATATTGCGGAAATCATTGGTTGAGGCGGCGGCGACCCTATCCCGCGTATTCCGGGGGGTCAATAAATACGATTGAAAACAAGGCACCGGTTCCGCATATGTCTCGGGCGCGGCTGCGCTTGCAACTCGGACGCGGGGCGCTATAGTCGCGGCGGTTTTTTTGACACTTCCTCGACAGGATATTCGTTCATGTTCGTTTCTCCCGCTTATGCCCAGGCCGCAGAAGCCGACGGCGGAGGTATGCTGGTCAGTTTTCTCCCGCTGATACTCATTTTCGTCGTTTTTTATTTCCTGCTTATCCGTCCCCAGCAGAAAAAAATGAAGGATCACAAGGCGATGCTCGCCGATGTCGGCCGCGGTGACCGTATTGTCACGGGCGGTGGGATCATTGGCACCGTGACCAAGATTTCCGGCGACAGCGAATTGACGGTGGAGATCGCGCCCGAGATCAAGGTCAAGGTGGTCCGGGACACGGTGACGCAGATCATCGATAAGAAGGGTGCCAAGCGGGTCGCGGATGACGACGACGATGACGTTAGCGACGACGAAAAGGTCAAGAGCTGAGCGGCCGGTCGTATCTCATAGATTAGCGGCGGATCGCGCCGATGGTTAATATCCCGCGCTGGCAAATCGTATTGGTGATTGTCGTATGCGTGGTCGGTATCGCCTTTGCGATACCAAACCTGTTCAGCCGCCAATTTGCCGAAACCCTGCCGGATTGGCTGCCGCACAAGCAAATCAGTCTTGGCCTCGACCTACAGGGTGGCTCGCACCTGCTGCTCGAGGTCGAAACCGGCGTCATAATCGAGGAAGAGCTCGAATCCGTCGTCGACGAAATTCGCACCCAAATGCGCGCGGCCCGGCTGGGTTATACCGGCCTCGGCGCGTCGGGCACGACGGTGTCGTTCACGGTGCGTGATGTGGCCGACATGGCCGAGGTCGAGGAACTCGTCCGCGAGCTAGCCGGCGCCCTCGCGGAAGGGGGATTCGTCGCCAATATCGTCGGCAGTCTCGGCCAAACGCAGGCCGCCGCCCTGGAAATCGAGTCGACCGAAGACGGCGAATTTCGGCTCATCCTGACCGAGGCGATGATCGCCGACCGCAAGAACAGGGCGATCCAGCAATCCCTCGAGGTCATCCGCCGCCGCATCGACGAATTGGGTACACGTGAACCGACGATTCAGCGCCAGGGCGAGGAACGGATCATCGTCGAGGTGCCAGGTGTTGAGGATCCCGAGGACCTGAAAGCGCTGCTCCAGGCGGAAGCCAAGATGACCTTCCACCTCGTCGATCACACGGCCACCCCGCAGGATGCGATCGCGGGGCGGGCGCCGCCAGGCTCGATGATCCTGCCGAACGATGACGACGAAGCGGGCAACATTCCGATCGTCGTGAAAAAGCGCGTCGTCGTCAGCGGCGACCATCTCATCGATGCCCAACCAACTATCCAGGATGGCCGGCCGGTGGTCAGCTTCCGCTTCGACACCGTGGGCGCGCGGAAATTCGGCGAGACGACTCAGCAAAACGTTGGCCGCCAATTGGCTATCGTCCTGGATAAGAAAGTGATCAGCGCGCCCGTGATCCGCGACGCCATCCTTGGTGGCAATGGAATTATCACCGGCACATTCAGTGTCCCCGAAACACAAGAACTGTCTCTGCTCCTGCGCGCGGGCGCCTTGCCGGCGCCGTTGAAAATACTGGAAGAAAGGACGGTGGGGCCCGGCCTGGGCGCGGATTCCATCGCCGCCGGCGAGATTGCGGCGATTATCGGCATGATCATGGTGGTGGTCTTCATGGCCGCGGCCTATGGCCTGTTCGGCGCCATCGCCGACGTTGCGTTGATTATGAACATCATCCTCATCGCCGGGGCATTATCCCTGCTGCAGGCGACATTGACCTTGCCCGGCATCGCCGGAATCGTCCTCACGATCGGAATGGCGGTGGACGCCAACGTCCTGATATTCGAACGTATCCGGGAAGAGGCGCGGTCCGGGCGGACGCCGATCTCTGCGATCGACGCCGGCTACCGTCGCGCGTTGACGACGATTATCGACTCGAACGTTACGACGCTGATCGCTGCCGTGTTGCTGTTCCAATTCGGTTCCGGCCCGATACGCGGGTTCGCTGTCACGCTGTCAATCGGCATCCTGACCTCGATGTTCACCGCGATCATGGTTACGCGTCTCCTGGTCGTCGGCTGGCTGCGCCGCAAGCGGCCAGCCGCATTGCCGATATAGGAAGCGAGGGCATGGCCAGGTTTCAGATCGTCCCGCCGGGCACCAAGATCCCGTTCATTCCCTACCGCAAGGTCTTTCTGACCTTTTCCGTGCTCTTGGTTCTGGCGTCGGTCGGACTTTACCTGGCGCGCGGACTGAATTTCGGGATCGATTTCGAGGGCGGCATCCTGATGGAGGTGCGCACCGAGGGCGCCGCCGATATCCCGGCGATGCGGGATTCGCTGGGGAGCCTTGGCCTCGGCGAGATCAACCTGCAAGAATTCGGCCAGCCGACCGACGTGCTGATTCGCATTCAAAAGCAAGAAGGCGGCGAAGAGGCCCAACAAATCGCCATCGAAACGGTTCGGGAATCGCTCGGCGACACGGTCACCTATCGCAGAACCGAGTTCGTCGGGCCCAAGGTCGGCGAGGAACTGAAGCAAGCCGGCATCTTGGCCGTGCTCCTGTCGATCGCCGGCATGCTGCTTTACATCTGGTTCCGCTTCGAATGGCAGTTCGGTATTGCGGCCGTCATCGCCTTGAGTCACGACGTTCTCAGCACGATCGGAATATTCGCGCTGCTGCAGTTGGAGTTCAATTTGGCGACGGTGGCGGCAATTCTGACCATCGCCGGATATTCGATCAACGATACGGTCGTCGTATTCGACCGTATTCGGGAGAACCTGCGCAAATTCAAAAAAATGGTTCTTGCCGATGTTCTCAACCGCAGCATCAACGAGACGCTGTCGCGCACGGTGTTGACCAGTGTGACGACGCTGTTGGCGCTGCTGGCGTTGTTTACGCTCGGTGGTCCGGTTATCCGGGATTTTAGCTTTGCCATGATCTGGGGCGTCGTGATCGGCACCTACTCGTCGATCTGTGTGGCTGCACCGCTACTGCTCTACATGAAGCTGAAACGCACCGTATTCGAGAGCGATGAGGACGACACCCCGAAGACGGTGGAGGTGGGTTCCGAGCCGGTCAAGAAATGACCGATCTGACGCCCGCCGTTCCGGAAGGCCGCCAATTCATTCAGGGTTATGGGGACGGAAGGTTTCGTATCAGCGGTGTCGTTCACGACGGCTCGGTGATCGTATTCGCGGATATCACGATGCCATGGGACGCCGGCCGGTATTCGGACATTTCGATTGATGGGTTGCGGCTGGTCATCAGTCGAGCGGCAGAGATCGATATTTTGATCGTTGGCTGTGGCCCCAAGTTCAAGCCGTCCCCGCCCAGCATCGCTCACGAATTCTCGGCCGGCCAAATCGCGCTCGAAATGATGGACACCGGTGCAGCCTGCCGGACCTACAATCTCCTCCTCGCCGACGGCCGTCGCGTTGCCGCGGCCTTGATCGCGGTCGACTGATCGCGGCCCAAGAAAGCGGGGCCATCGAGGCCCCGCCATGGTCACGATCTTCTTGAGTCTAGCTGAAACCGCCGTTCTGCGCGGCGACCATGCAATAGAGCATGGGGATCGATAGCAGCGTGTTGATGCGCGAGAACATCTTCGCCGTATTGGCCGCGTCGGCCTTGGCGTCGGCGTCGACCTCGACCATGCCCAGCGCCTTTTTCTGGTTCGGCCAAATTATGAACCAGACGTTGAACCACATGATCGCACCCATCCACATGCCGAGGCCGATCGGCGTGCTGACGCCGCTGTCGGTCAGGCCGATGAGGACGGCATCGAGCAGATAGCCGTTCATCAGTGCCAGGATTAGGCCGGTGACGAGTGTCGACATCGCGCCCCAGCGGAACCAGAACAGGGCAGCCGGTGCGATGACCTTGCCGATGGCCGGTTTCTGTTCGTCGGGGATGTTCCCCATATTGGGGATTTGAACGAAATTGAAATACCACAGCAGACCGATCCACATGACGCCGCTGAGGACATGAAGGTAGCGGAAGAAGAAAGCCCACCAGGCGTGATCAAGGCTCGGTCCACTCACCGTGATCCCTACCAGGACCAAGATAATAACCAGGAGCAGGACACCGGCGAGGATCGTGTTGGTCAAACTGTTGAGAATGGGAGCCATTGCGCGCTTTGCCCTATTGTTGGCCGTTTCGGCTACGCTACCACAATATATCGTGGATTTCATGCGATTTACCGCAACAAATTGATTCTGGACTCGGTCCGGAACCCGATGCGGCGCGCCTTCGAGAAGAAATTAAGATCGTCGCGGCGATTTGTGAAGTATTTGACTGATGCCAATTCGCAGGGTCGTGGCTTTCCGACTTTGGCTTTCTCCAATGCCCGTGGCAATACTCCATCCGGCATTGCAATGATGACCATTGGACTCCCCGCTTATGGCTGCTCCGATCCATTGCGCGGACCTTGTCCGGAAGTTGGACCGTGACCGGTTCTTAACCGCCCAATTCGCGCCGCCCGAGCGCCGCGACGACCTATTTGCGCTCTATGCGTTCAACGTTGAAATTGCCAAGACCCGCGAAGTGGTAAACGAGCCGATTCTCGGCCAGGTACGGCTCGAGTGGTGGCGCGAGACCGTCGAGTCGCTGTTCGCCGGCCAGCATCGCCATCATCAGGTCGCCGACGCGCTTGGCCGCGCAATCGAGAACAGAAGCCTCAACCGCGCGCTGTTCGACGGGCTGATCGACGCGCGAGAATTCGATCTCGACGGCGGCCCGCCGGCGACGATGGCCGAGCTCGAACGTTATGCCGAACGGACCTCGGCCAATCTTACGCTGTTGGCGTTGCAGGTGCTGGGATTTGACGACGGCGTGCCCGCTCTCGCGGGGCACCATGTCGGCGTCGCCTGGGCCTTTACCGGACTCCTCCGTGCGGTTCCGTATCATGCCCGACACCGCCGGCTCTATCTGCCGCAAGATATGCTGGCCGGGGCCGGAATCGACCAAGAGGAGCTATTTGCTGGCCGCGCGCAGCCGGGGCTTTCAGCCGTTGCAGCCGCCGTCGCGCAAAAGGCAGAGGAGCATTTGGGCCAGGCGCGCGGGCATCGTGATGTTCCACGCCACGCGCTGGCGGCTTTGCTGCCGGCGGTATTGGCAACCCACTATCTGGACCGCATGGCCAGGGTCGGCTATGACGTCTTCGACCCTGGCTTGGCAACCGGCGGCGTTGGCCGGCTCGTAAAACTCTGGCTGCACGCCCGCCGTGGTCGATTCTAGTCCCCACTCACGATATTGCCGCCGCGCAGGGATTTCGTGCCAGAAACGTTTGAGGATATAGGCAAGGTCGGCGCACGCCGCGGCCACGACGGGGATCCGATGGACGGACTCAGCGACGAAGAGCTGATGGTACGGGTCGGCGCGGGGGACCATGCGGCTTACGCGGTGCTCGTTGACCGCCATCTCGGTCGTTGCACCGGTTTCGCGCAGCGGATGCTGGGAACCCGTCACGATGGTGAAGAAGTCGCACAGGAGGCGTTCTTGCGAGTGTGGAAACAAGCTCCGATTTGGCGCCAGGACGGTGCCAAGTTCACGACTTGGCTCTACCGGGTGGTGCTCAACCTCGGCATCGACCGCAAACGACGCCCGGTTCAGGCCCCGCTCGAAGCGGCGGGCGATCCGCCCGATCCCAATGCGGACGTGGCGATGAACGCCGAACGCGCCGATCAGGGCCGGCATATGGCGGTCGCCGTGTCGCGCCTTCCGGAACGGCAACGCGCCGCCCTGACGCTTTGCTACTACCAGGAAATGAGCAATGCCGAGGCGGCGACGGTCATGGGGTTGACGGTGAAGGCGGTCGAATCGCTTCTGGTTCGGGCGCGGCGGACATTGCGCGATGATCTCAAGGCCGTGATCAAGGATGTGGAGTCAGTTGGATGATGACATTGGAGAGGTTCAAGAGTTTGGCTGCGGCCTATGGTGCCGAAATCGGACGGTGGCCCGGCGAGAGCCAGGACGAGGCCCGCCGCCTGATCGCGCACTCGGCAGAGGCGCGCGCCGTTGTATCGGCGGAAGCCGATCTTGATCGACTCCTGGCGACTTGGCAGATCGTCGAGCCGTCACCGGATGTTGCGCGCCGTGTCCGCGAGGCCGCGCGCATCTCGCCGCAGCATGGCGGTGCACCGAAGTCGCAGAACAAAGGGTTGGGCCATTGGTTGTGGCCGCAGCTCGCCAGCGCCGCCGCCGCCGCCGTTCTTGGATTCGCCCTCGGATGGAGCGGCCTTTGGTCCGCCGACTCGAGCATGGCCGAACCGATTGATCTCAGCGCCTATGTGGTCGGCGTCGACGTGGAGGAGGATATGAACAATGACTCTTAGCCGACGATGGGCCCTAATCCTCGGTCTTCTGCTGGCCTTGTCGCTGGCGATGAACTTTTTCGTCGGCGGGCTCGTCGCCGGCCGGGCGATGGGGTTCAAGACGGGTCCTTTCTCGGGACAAATCGGCGGCGGACAGCTCCTCCAATTTACCCTCAAGAGAATCGCCAAGGCGCTGCCGGCGGACGAGCGGCCGATTCTGCGACAGACCCTCCGGTCTCATCGCGCTACGATCGAGGCGCGCCTTGCCGGTCTTCGCGATGCTCGCCTGGTCGTTGCCGAAAGTCTGCGCCAGGAACCATTCCAACCGGCTCAACTTAATGTCGCGCTGGCTGAACTCCGGTCGAGCCAGGCGGCGCTCCAGGAGGGGATCATGACGGCGCTCGCCGAGGCGGCCGGCAAGCTTTCGCCGGAGGGCCGGCGCGCGCTGGCCGAGTGGGGGGACCGGAGCCGTTAGGCGTATTCAGGCGGCGGCGGCCGCTCCGCCGAGCCAGCTCTGCAAGTCGATCAGCGCCCGGTCCGCCATCGCGCGCTTTCGTTCGCGACCCCGGTGGCGGCCCTCGATCGGCGGGAACAGGCCGAAATTGATGTTCATGGGCTGAAACGTCTTGGCGTCGGCGCCCTCGGTAATATGATTAAGGAGCGCGCCCAGGGCGGTGGTCGGCGGCGGCCCAAGGACCGCTTCTCCGCGTCGCCGCGCTGCCGCAAATCGGCCGGCGAGGAGACCTATGGCGGCGCTTTCGATGTAGCCTTCGACACCGGTGATCTGGCCGGCGAAACGAAGCCTCGGTTCGGCGTGGAGACGCAACTCCGCATCGAGCAATCGTGGCGCGTTGAGAAAGGTGTTGCGGTGCAGACCGCCAAGCCTGGCGAATTCCGCCTGTTCGAGGCCGGGAATTCGACGGAACACCTTCTTCTGGTCGGCGTATTTCAGCTTGGTCTGGAATCCGACCATATTATGGAGCGTGGCCAAAGCATTGTCCTGGCGAAGCTGGACCACGGCGTAGGCCCGCGTGCCGGTCCGCGGATCGGTCAGCCCAACCGGTTTCATGGGCCCGTAGCGCAGGGTATCGATGCCGCGTTCGGCCATGACTTCCATCGGCAGACAACCCTCGAAATAGGGGGTGTCCTTCTCCCACTGCTTGAACTCGGTTTTTTCGCCGTCGACTAGAGCGGCGATGAAATCGTGATACTGCTCTTGCGATAGCGGGCAATTGATGTAATCGCGGCCATCTCCCTTGTCGTAACGCGACTGGTACCACGCGACGCCGAAATCGATGCTGTCGGTATGGATAATCGGCGCGATCGCGTCGAAAAAGGCCAACGCCTCTTCACCGGTCAATTGGCCGATTGCTTCCGACAATGCCGGCGAGGTGAGGGGGCCGGTGGCGACGATGACCGAGTCCCAGTCGGGGGAAGGCAAGCCCTCGATTTCAGCACGCTCGATGGTGATGCGCGGATCGGCCTCGAGGATCGATTGAACCGTGGCGGAAAAATTTACACGATCGACGGCGAGCGCGCCGCCGGCAGGCACCCGGGCTTTATCCGCAGCCCGCATGATGACCGAGTCGCAGCGCCGCATTTCTTCATGGAGCAAGCCCACCGCGTTGTATGCCGCGTCGTCGGAGCGGAAGGAGTTCGAGCACACCAACTCGGCAAGGCCGTCGGTGAGATGGGCCTCCGTCCTGCGCTGCGGCCGCATCTCGTGAAGGACGACCAGGACGCCGACCCGCGCAACCTGCCACGCCGCTTCGCACCCGGCCAAACCGCCGCCGATAATGTGAACAGGATCCATGCCCAACCACGACCGTCAATCTACGAGCGACCTCAGATATAGGGCGGTGTGGCTCAAGGCAAGCGCGCGGGGGCGATATTGACGGTCAAACCGAGCACGTTGCGCCATGCGCAAGACTACCGTGGCGCCGTTCGGTGGCGCGGCGAACGCGTCGCGTGATCTGCTGCAATCTATCGCGAACGAATTCGCCAACATGATGCCAACCATGCCGAAAGACACGACTGCGTTCGACATGGGCGCGATGAAGGTGCCGCGCCAACTCCACACGAGTCGGCCAACTGACGTTCGCATCGAGGCGTTCGAGATACCGGTCCACTTCTCGCGTATACATTTGTGATCTCCATTCGTTTAGATATTTTGATAGAGATAACCGCCGGGAATCGCCTTGGTTTTCTCTCTTGTTCCCTGTTGATTCATATATTTATCGATCGACAATTGACAAACGACCATTGTTGCTCGATATGTTAGAAAAATTTGAAAGACGACATGGCGAAACTACCTTCCTTGAACGCCCTCCGGGCCTTTGACGTGGCAGCACGGCATCTGAACTTCAGCGAGGCCGCGACGGAATTGTTCGTCACCCCGGCGGCGATAAGCCACCAGATCAAGACGCTCGAGGCGGACCTCGGCACGCAATTATTCGTTCGCGGACACCGCGTGCTTAGCTTGACCGAAGCCGGGCGGACGTTATCGCCGGTGACACGCGATGCATTCGAACAATTGGCCGTCGCAACCCGGCAAGTGCGGGACAGCGGCAAGATGCGCCCGCTGAACGTTGCGTGCGCGCCTTCTTTTGGCGCCAAATGGTTGATTCCCCGCCTGCACCGGTTTCGGCGCCGGCAGCCCGACCTGGACATTCGGATCGACGCCAGCCCGACCCTACAGACCTATGGACAGGCGGGGATCGATATCGGTATCCGTTATGGCTCGGGAGTTTATAAGGACCTCGACGCAGAAAAATTGCTCGGCGATGAGGTCTTCCCGGTCTGCAGTCCTCGACTGCTTGAACGCGGTCCCAAATTGGAAGAGCCTCGCGATCTCATTCATCACGTCCTGCTCCATGACGAGCATGCCAGAAGCGACCCGACGTTTCCGGAGTGGTCGAATTGGCTGGCGGCGGCTGGCGCCACCGACATAGACCCGGACCGCGGAGACTTCTTCAATCAGACCGCGGTCGCGTATCAGGCGGCCAATGACGGCCAAGGCGTACTATTGGCCAAGAGCACGCTGGCCGCGGGAGACATCGCCGTCGGGCGGTTGGTGCGCCTATTCGATGTCGCGTTACCGGTCTCCTATGCGTATTACCTGGTCTATCCGCGCGGCGGGATCGTAGATCGACGGATTGCCGACTTTCGATCTTGGATACTGGACGAAGTCGCCGCGGATCGGGACAATGCGCCCAACGATGAATCGGCTGGATAGGGAACATCGCCATGCCAAAGCGTTCTGACCCGCGGGCCGGGGACTGGATCGAGACCTTCAAGGGAGCGGTCCTGGCGTCGGAGTACGACGCCGACACCCACATGAATACGCAGCTTTATTCGACGAGATTCGATCAGGCCACATGGTTCCTGCTGTGCGCGATCGGTATTACGCCTGCGGCCATGAAGAAGGAACGGAGGCGCTTCGCCGTCATCCGGCAGAGCTATCAACTGGTTCGCGAATTACGGGGCGGCGACCTCGTCTCCATCGAGAGTGGTTTCGTCGGCATCGGCGGCAAATACATACGGTTCATCCATCGCATGTTCGACAATGGCACCGGCGCGCTGATCGCGACCAGCGATTGCACGGCCGTCGTGGCCAGCCTGAAAACCGGGAAAAGCGTCGCCCTTCCGGCCAAGATTCGGACCAAGGCGCGAAAGCTCTTGGTCAGTTGGAATATCGCCGAGTTGGACAAATAGGACTCCGAGCGAGCGCAAATCACTTTTGCGCCACGATTCGGCGACCTGACTCGCCAATCGTGCTCGTCTATTCCGTGGACGGTGCTTCGGGTTGCCAATCGGCGCTGGCGGCGCGCCACCATTCCAGCCAAGATTCCCGGTCGTAGCCAAAGCGCTTTCCGGTCAATACGGTGAGCGCACCCACGATGTCGCCAACGAGCCATTCCGGATCCTCGTCGCGCGCCAGTCGCGCGATCACGGCCTCGATCGTGCACCGATCGGCCTGACCGATTTGGGCCGCCGCCCACAGCGCGGCCGGGGCAAGATCGAAGTATTTCTCGGCGCGGTTGGGAGGTGCCGTGAAGCGGCGGGACAGGAATTCGATCGGCACCCGGCCGCGTTCCGCCGCGGCCATCCCCCAGAGGATTATCCAATCTCTGAGCGCACCCGCAACGGCCGACGTGTTGCCGCCGATAAGCGGAAACGATAGATCGGGAGCATCGGCCGCGAGGGCCGCGTCATAGACGAACGCAGGGGCGTCGGTAGCCACATTCTGCCATACCCTATCCCGAAGAACTGCGCGGCCGTTGAAGGCCTCATGATCACCGATTAACCGGCTCAAACGATTGGCTTCCGCGTTCCAATCGGGCGCTCGAACCCAATTGACCGGCGGTCGCCGGGGAAGACGCGGGGTCTCATGACTTTCGGTCGGTAAGACCCGCGGCGCCTGCGGTCCCCAGAGAATGCCGCGACCATCGTCGCCGGTGCCGAGAACGTAGAGGTCCCGGTCTTGGAGCCAGATGTCCTCGGGTACGCCTCCGGAAAATTCGGCGACTTTTTCCCAAGTCCGGCCAGCGGCGCTTTGCCACACCGCGCCACCGACGTTTTCGCGGGTGATTGCCCAGAGGCCGTGTTCATTGGAAGCGATATCGCGCGCCCGCCAACCCGGCCAGGGCGGAGCCAGCCGCTGGCTGGATTCGCCGTCGCTGCTCCACACCGCGACACCGTCCGCTTCGTCAACGAGTCCATAGGCCCGATCGCCGCCGCTCGTCAGGGCCCGGATCGCGCGGCCGGCCGGCCACGAAGGAACATCGCGAACTTCGACGCCGTCATATTGAAGGAGTCGGCTTTCACCACGTTCGATGATGTGAGCGAAAAGCAGGTTGGAAGTTGCGGCGAGCCCGACGATCCGACTCACCCGTCCCTCGGGCGTTGGATGGTCGTAGATCTGCGCCCACGTCGCGCCGCCGTCGGAGGATGCCTGGAGGCCAGCCCGCCAGGCCGAGCTTGCGGCGATCAGCCGGTCTTGGAATTCGGCGAGAGCGTGGATATGAAAAATCTGCGCCGTCGGGACAATGTGGAAGGCCCACCGGGTTCCGTCCGTCACCGCCAGATCCCCCCAGCCGACGCTGAAACGGCTGTCTTCGGACGGCCAGTACAACAGTCCGGCGGCAACCAGTGGGTCCCCGGCATCTTGGCTGAACAAGTGTCGTTCGTAGCGCAACACACCGGTCGAAGGCTCGTAGCTGTATACGTCGGCGGAGTTGTGATTGACCCGGAGCGTGCCGTTCACGAACCACAAACGACCATCATACCCGATCGGCTTGGATAGGCTCGGCCACGGGCCCACCCGCGCCAGCTCGGCGAGCTCCATCGCCGCCGCCGAAACGGCCCCATGTGCCCATAGCAGGGCCGACAACGACACCAGGAGGACGAATCGTCTCGTCCGGCGGATGAAATGCTCAGTCACAACCGACGAGGTCGAAGACGTCTTGGGGCTCGGCGACGCCCTTGAGAACGTAAGCGCCCAAAGGGTTGCACATCATCTGGGCCATTCCGGCGAACTCGCGCGACGCCAAAACGGAACGGCCAAGATCGGCGGCCAAAGATTCGAGCCGGGCCGCGCGATTCACCGCCGGCCCAACGACCGTGAAGTCGAGGCGGTCGGCGGCGCCTATGTTGCCGTACATGACCTCGCCGACGTGGAGACCGATCCCGCATTCGATCGGGGGAAGACCTTGCTGTGCGTGTTCGGTATTGATTTCTTTCGTGCGCGCGAGGGCCTGGCGCGCGGCGGTCGCCGCCCGCATACAAGCCGGCGCGAGATCGGATTCATCCGGTCGACTGATGAAGATGGCCAAGATCGCGTCGCCGATGAACTTCAGAATCTCGCCGCCGTTGCGTTGGATGGGCTCGCCGAGGCAATCGAAATATCGGTTCAGATGCGCAATTACGTCCTTCAGGTCCATCGCCTCCGATATCGCAGTGAAACCACGCAAGTCACAAAGCCATATAACCGCCTCGATGATATCGCCGTCGCCGCGCTTGATACGGCCCCTGAGGACACGGCTGCCGGCCTGCCGACCGAGATACGTTTCGAGCAGCGTGCGCGCGGTGCGGCGGATTTCACTCAACTCTACAACGGCGCCAAGCGTCGGCATGATCGCGTCCATGGTCGCGATATCGAGGTCGGGGAAGCCGCCCGGGTCGCGGGTGGCGATGCTGTGAGCCGCCGGACGATCACCGCTGAACCGCATCGGGTTGATGACATAGTCGACAAAGCCTTGGGCAATGAGATCGTCGAGGATACTGAATTCGCGAACCGCATCGGGATCGTCGAGCCTGTACCGACGTCGTTTCGCGGTCTCGTAAACGGCATTGACCGGGCTGCGGCGGAAAAAGGGGGTATCCTCCACGCCGTGTTCGCGGCCCAATTCGACGGCGCCGCCGGCCTCGTGATTCCACAGCACTGTCTTGGCCATCAATTGCGGGTGCAGCTGCCGAATATGAAATGTGGCACGTTCGACCGGGAGGCCGATTTCCCGCAATTTGGTGCAGTAGCTGTGGGTGAAGTGCGTGATGCGACTGACGCGGACGCGCTCGGCCAACAGCCAATCGTTGACCGGCGCGGCCCTTTCACGCGCCGCGATCCCAAGTTCGTGAGCTGCGATTACCGGCAAGTCCATGGCGCTGAATCTGTGGCTTCGTCATCGAAATTGCAATGCGGGGCGGACAGATTGCACCTATTCTCGGTCAATTCGTACCGGCACCATTGCCGTTTTCAGAGGGTGCTTCGCGCTTGTTAAGTTAAGTCGCGAGGCGAGTTGGGAGTGATCGATGGAGAACTTGAGAGCCATCCACATCATTGGCGCCCACGCCGAGGGCGAAGTCGGTCACGTCATCGTTGGCGGCGTATTGCCGCCGCCCGGCGCCACCGTCAAAGCCCAGCGCGATTGGCTGCAAACCGAAGGCGACGCATTGCGCCGCCTGCTCATCCGCGAACCGCGCGGTGGCGTTTTCACCCACTACAATTTGATCGTGCCGGCAAAGGATCCCGCCGCGCAGGCGGGTTTCATCATCATGGAACCGATGGACTACCCGCCGATGTCGGGGTCCAACTCGATCTGCGTCGCGACGGTACTGCTGGAGACCGGGATGCTGCCACTCACGGAACCGGACACCGATCTCGTCCTCGAAACACCGGGCGGATTGGTAAAGATGCGGTGCGCCTGCAGCGGCGGGAAGGTCGATCGCGTCACGACCACGAACGTACCCTGTTATGTCGCCGCGCTCGATCAGATATTGGCGATCGACGGGTTCGGCGAAGTGCGCCTCGACATTTGCTACGGCGGCGCGTTTTTTGCCTTGGTCGAGGCCCAATCGGTCGGAATCGAAATCGTGCCGGAGAACGCCCGCGCGATTGTCGAGCTTGGCGAGCGAATCAAGGCCGCGGCGAGGCGCGAACATCGGCCCAATCACCCCACTCTCGGCGATGTCGGCGGCATTACCTTCGTGACTTTTCTGGGGCCGATTGAAATGGACGGCGGCACCAAAGCCGCGCGCAATGCAACCGTCATTTCGCCCGGCAAGATCGACCGCAGCCCGTGTGGCACCGCGTCCTCGGCACGGCTCGCGGCCATGCATGCGCGGGGCCAGCTTACCGTTGGTGAGTCTCTAATCTCGCGTAGTATTCTCGGCACCGAGTTTGGCATGTGTATCGAAGAGGAAACCGCGATCGCCGACATTCCGGCGATACGACCCTCGATTTCCGGGCGCGCATGGATCACCGGCCACCACGTCCAAATGCTCGATCCGCGCGATCCGTTTCCGGAGGGCTACAGCCTGACCGATACTGCCTATCAGCTTTTCTAGGGTCGCAGCCTCCCGGACCTCGCAAAATTGATTGCGCTGCGGCCCCTTTCTCATCTATTGGGAAAGCGATAGGCCGAGGCACGCAACAATGGACGTTGGCGAATACTAGACCGTTCCCGACAAGAGGCTATCCGCCATGAAAATCGCCTTCATCGGACTTGGCAATATCGGATTGCCGCTCGCTCGAAATCTTCACCGTGCCGGACACGATCTCGTCGTCACCGATTTGGATCGGCAGCGCGCCGATGCGCTTATCGCCGACGGCGCCAAATTCGCCGCCACCGCGGATGAAGCGGTCGCGGACGTCGATATTGCGATCACCTCGTTACCCAATCCACAGGCTGTCGCGGCTGTGGTTTCCGGGCCGCAGGGTATCCTGTCCGGGTTGCGACCAGGTGCGCTATGGATCGAGATGAGCACGACCGACGCTCGCGCGATGCAAGAATATGGCGAGGCGGTGCGATCGCGCGGGATCGACGTTCTCGAGGCGCCGATTACCGGTGGCTGCCATCGCGCGCATACTGGGGAGATCTCGATCCTGGTTGGTGGCGACGAAGGGGTGTTCGAACGCTACCGCCCGATAATCGAGATCATGGGTGGCGAGGTTCTTCATATTGGCCCGGTCGGTTCCGCGTCCGTGGTCAAGGTCATCACGAACATGCTCGCTTTCATCCACCTCTGGGGTGCCGGCGAGGCGCTCATGCTGGCCAAGCGATGCGGGGTCGACCTGACGAAGGCATTTCATGGAATTCGCATGTCGTCGGGAAACTCCTTCGTCCACGAAACCGAAAGCCAAGTTATCCTCAACGGCTCCTACAATATCGGCTTCACCATGGATTTGGCGCTCAAGGACCTGGCATTGACTCTTGCGCTGGCCGACGAAACGGAAACGCCGCTGGAAATGGCGCGCTTCGTCAACACCATTTTCGAACGGGCACGTGAGGCCTATGGCGGCCGCGCGTGGTCGACCGAAGTGGTGCGGTTGCTCGAAGACGAGTTGGGCGAGCAGCTGCGGGCGCCAGGATTTCCCGAGGTCCTGCCGGGAATGGAATCCGCGGTCAACGCATCCGATAGCAGCTAAAACGGCGGAGACGGGCTCGGTGGAGGTCCCCATCTTCGACATCGTCGACATCGACCTCTATCCCCTGGATCGAATGTCGAGTTCGGCCTACGTTGCGCTCCGCGACCGGTGCCGCAGGGACCTACAGAGCGACGGTTGCGCGGTTCTAAAAGGCTTCTTGCGGCCCCAATCGACTCCAATGCTGGCAGGCGAAGCCGACAGGGTCGCACCGAAAGCGCACCGCTCCTACAATCAGACCAATGCTTACTTCACGGTCGACGATCCCGGTTTGCCGTCCTGCCATCCGCGCCGCCGCTTCTATCCCCGTTCGAACGCATTCGTTCCGGCCGACAATTTCGGGGCCGACAGCCTGCTGCGAGCCATCTATGAGTGGCCGGCCTTCAGCGCCTTCGTTCAAGATGCATTGGAGGAGCCGGTGTTCTATCGCTATGCCGATCCCTTGGCCGATGTCATCGTCAACGTGGTCGAGCCTGGTGGCGGCTTTCCCTGGCACTTCGACACCAATAATTTCACCGTGACCCTGGCCATCCAGAACGGCGAAGGCGGGGGGCTGTTCGAGTATTGCCCCAATCTGCGGGGGCCGGAGGATGAGAACTACGGCGGTGTTGCCGCGGTCCTCGACGGCCATCGCGATCCGGTCCAAACATTGCACCTCGAGCCCGGAGACCTGCAAATATTCCGCGGCCGCTATTCGTTGCATCGTGTTAGCGCGGTCGCCGGAAGCCGATCGCGTTACGTCGGAATTTTTTCCTATGCGGAAGAGCCGGGCATGGTCGGTCGCCTGGAGCGTACCCACCAGCTCTATGGACGGGTGCTGCCCATCCACCTCGAGCGGGAAGCGGCTTTACGCGAAGACAAACTCGACGATTGATTTTAACGGGCATTCAGGTTGCCGTAACGGGCGGCCGCGCTTAAACAGATGCGACTTGGGTTGATGAGCTGTCGTAACGCCGCGTGGAACGGGAAATCTGGATGAGCAATACATCTCAGCCGCCTTCCGAACGGCCTACAGAGCGGGACCCGGGCCGGATCGGTCGCCGTTGGCTTTGGGGCGCCGTGATCGCCGGCCTTTGCGTGCCGCTTGCCGTCGTCGGGGGAGTCGGCACCGCGTTCTTGATATTGGGCATCGAAACCAATCAGAGCGGCGCTGTGTTCCATGCGATCCTCAGCTTCAGTGGACCTGAAATCTCGTTTCTCGCCCAGCTCTGCCTACTCAACGCGGCACCCTTCCTGATCTTCGGATTGGTCGCCCGCTATCTCATCACTCACCGCCTCGAAACCAGCAGGTATGTCCGACCGGTGGTGGCCGCAGGGCTGATTGCCCTTGTCGTATCCTCGACATTCCTGTGGGCTGCCACGGCGAGCTCGGTCTACCAAGTCTTGGGCGAGCTCCGCTCCACCGACCAAGACTGGCCGATTCTGGCCGTGCAGGGTTCGATCGTCGCGAACCTGGCGCTTGGGCTGGCTGCGTCCGCCATCGGTATGGGGCTGATATGGGTCCTGTGTTTGGTTTTCGGCGTCGTCAACCGCCGCCCCACATGAACCAGCGGCCGACGTAATCGCCGGAACCACAGGTCCCGACAATTTCTTGTTTGTGACCGCGGCGTAGTTTTGGCAAAACAGCACGGTCCTCACCGCGCCAGTCGCCGTTCGGCGCGTCGGACCTCAAGGGCAGCGTTAGTGTGTATATCCACGGAGCGTTAGACGTGCGCAGGTTCTTTATCAATTCGATCCTCATAATGGTCAGCCTCGCCATCGCCCTGGGGCTGGTCGAGATCGCCGTACGGCTGTTCTCGCCGGAGGCCATTCGGCCGCGATTTACCGTCGATCTCGGCCACGGAATACGCGGCAACGAGCCGAATTTAGAAGTCACCTATTTCGTCCCCGGCCAATACGAAGCGGTCTACCACACAAACAGTGTCGGCATGCGCGGGCGCCGCGATTACGAGACGACGAAACCCGCCGATGTTTGTCGTGTTGCGGTGGTCGGAGATTCTTTCGCTTTCGGCGAGGGTGTGGCGGACGGCGAGGTGGTCACTGCGGTGCTCGAGGAAACGCTAAACAGGACCGCCAACGGGACCGTCTTCGAAGTCCTCAATTTCGGTATTCCGGGCATCGGAACGGCGGAAGAGCTGGTCCTCTATCAGAACCACGTGCGCAGCTACCGGCCTGATTTGGTTGCCGTGCTCTATTTCAACAACGATACCGGAAACTCCCTGGTCAGCGGCCTTTATGAGCTTGATGACGCGGGCAACCTCGTGCGCGCCGCCGACCAATACATACCCGGCGTCGAAGTGCGCGCGGCGATGCATGCGAACCCGATCCTGCGGTGGCTGAGCAACAATTCTCAGGCCTGGAACCTGGTTCGTAACCGCTTGTCGGCTTTCATCCATGAGCAGCGTCTGGCGGAACAGGGGCTCGGGTCCTACGATGCCGAGGATCCCCAAGCGGTCAAGTTGACCCGGCAGGTTTTTGTCGAATTCGTCAATGTCGTCGCCGCCGATGACGCGGCCATCGTCGTATTCGCGATTCCGGATCGCGATATGACCAGCAACTTTCCCCTGACCGCCGCCGAACTCGAGGCGGCGGGCGCCGTTTTCATCGATGGGCGGAATGTCATTTCGACCGACGATTACTACACGATCGATGGCCACTGGAGAGAAACCGGCCACGCCAAGGCCGCCACGGCAGTTGCCGATGTCATGCGCGCCGGGTGGGAATCGGCCGGCGGCGCGTGCCGGCTTCAATAGGCGCCGATGCCGTGGTGCCTGTGAAACGTTGGCATTTCAGGTGGCGGGGGCGGGGTCCTCGTCCTCGCCGAAGCAAAGAACATTACCGTCCGGATCCGTAACCTCGAACTCGCGCATGCCGTACACCGTCTTCTCGATCGGCCGCGTTATGGGTGCGCCCGATTGTACAAGTTCAGTGTGAAGAGTCTCGAGGCCGGCAACATGAAAGTAGGCATTCCATGATTCGGCATGCGGTGCCGCAGCCCCGTGCCAGGCGTCGATGAACACGACGCTCCGCCCGCGCTCGAAGATGCCGAACCGCGGCGGGTCGCCGCCTTCTTCGACGATGGTGAAGCCGAGTGCGTCGACGTAGAAGGCCTTGCTTCGCGGATAGTCGGCCGAGCGTAAGACCGGCGTGGCGCGAAGGAATCGGCTGTCGGTGTCAGCGACCACCGCGTTTCGCTTTCATTACCGCGCTCAACTCGCCTTCTTGCGTTTACGGCGCGCCGGAGTCCCGAGATAAGTGGCGAGATATTGACCGGTGTAGCTCTCGGCCGTGTCGGCGACCTTCTCGGGCGTTCCCACCGCAACCAGCCGGCCGCCTTTGTCGCCGCCTTCCGGTCCCAAGTCTATGATCCAGTCGGCGGTCTTTATGACTTCGAGGTTGTGTTCGATGACGACGACCGTGTTGCCTTGTTCGACCAAGGCATGGAGGACTTCCATCAACCGCCGCACATCCTCGAAATGAAGCCCCGTCGTCGGCTCGTCGAGGATGTAGAGGGTCTTCCCGGTCGCCCGGCGCGACAGCTCCTTGGCCAGCTTGACGCGCTGGGCCTCGCCGCCCGACAACGTCGTCGCTGGCTGTCCGACATGGATGTAACCCAGCCCGACCTTGCGCAAGGTCTCGAGTTTGTCGCGGATCGCCGGTACCGCCTTGAAAAACTCGGCGCCTTCTTCGACTGTCATGTCGAGGACGTCGGCAATCGATTTTTCCTTGAAGGTCACTTCTAGGGTTTCGCGGTTGTAGCGCTGGCCCTTGCAGACGTCGCACTGAACGTAGACGTCGGGCAGGAAGTGCATTTCGATCTTGATGACGCCGTCGCCCTGGCACGCCTCGCAACGGCCGCCCTTGACATTGAACGAGAAGCGGCCGGGCTTGTAGCCACGCGCCTTCGATTCCGGAAGGCCCGAGAACCAATCTCGAATCGGCGTGAAAGCACCGGTATAGGTGGCCGGGTTCGAGCGCGGCGTACGGCCGATCGGGGATTGATCGATATCGA
This sequence comes from Alphaproteobacteria bacterium, assembly GCA_024244705.1. Lineage (NCBI taxonomy): Bacteria > Pseudomonadati > Pseudomonadota > Alphaproteobacteria > Alphaproteobacteria bacterium. Next base: position 68,900 of record JAAEOK010000042.1, on the reverse strand, counting down.
CGATCTTGTCGATGAAATGCAGTCCCGAAACGTCATCGTGCTCGCCCGGCGCCCCGCGGGCGTTGAACAACTTGCGTGCCACCGCCTTGTAGAGGGTCTCGATGATCAGGGTCGATTTGCCGCCCCCGGAAACGCCGGTCACGCAGGTGAAAGTGCCGAGCGGTATCTCGACGTCGAGGTCCTGCAGGTTGTTGGCGCGGGCGCCATGGACCGCGAGCTTCTGCCCCTTGTGGCCGGAACGCCGGTCGGCCGGCGTGGGGATTTGGCGAAACCCGGTCAGGTACTGCGCGGTAAGGCTTGCCGACACCTTCATCACCTGGTCCGGTTTGCCCTTGGCGACGAGATGGCCGCCGTGAATGCCGGCGCCGGGGCCGAGATCGATGAGATAATCGGCGGAGCGGATCGCTTCCTCGTCGTGCTCGACGACGATGACCGTGTTACCCAGATCGCGGAGCCGCTCCAGGGTGTCGAGCAGGCGCCGGTTGTCGCGCTGATGGAGGCCGATCGACGGCTCGTCGAGGACATAAAGCACACCGGTCAATCCCGAGCCGATCTGCGAGGCGAGACGGATGCGTTGGCTCTCGCCACCGGACAGCGTGGCCGACGCGCGTGACAGCGTCAGATATTCGAGTCCGACATTGTTGAGGAAGCCGAGGCGTTCGTTAATCTCCTTGAGAATTCGGTAAGCGATATCCTGCTGCTTCTGGGTCAAGCGGCCGTTGAGGCCGCCGAACCACTCGCCGGCCCCGGCGATCGACATCTCGGCGACTTGGCCGGCATGGAGGCCGTCGATCTTTACTGCCAGCGCCTCCGGCTTGAGACGGTACCCACCGCACGCCTCGCAGGTCGTCGAGGTTTGAAATTTCGCCAATTCCTCGCGGATCCAGGCGCTGTCGGTTTCCCGCCAGCGCCGCTCCATGTTGCGGATCACGCCTTCGAACGGCTTGGTCGTCTTATAGGTGCGGAGGCCATCGTCGTAGGCCATGGTTATCGCCGTTTCGCCGCTGCCGTAGAGAATTGTCTGCCGTACCTTCTTGGGCAACTTTCCGAACGGCGTCGTCATCCGTGCCTTGAAGTGCCGGGTCAGGCTCTCAAGAGTCTGCCGGTAATAGGGCGAGGAGCTGTTGGCCCACGGTGCCACGGCACCGTCGGCCAAGGTCTTGCCGGAATCGGGCACGACGAGGTCGGGGTCGATATACATCTCCGTGCCCAGCCCGTCGCAGGCCGGGCACGCGCCGAAGGGATTGTTGAACGAAAACAGCCGCGGTTCGATTTCGTCGATGGTGAAACCGCTGACCGGGCAGGCGAACTTAGCCGAATAGGGCGTCCGTTCGCCACTGTCGGCGTTTTCCATGAAAACCAGGCCGTCCGCTATGTGGAGCGCGGTTTCCAGGCTGTCGGCAAGGCGTGTCCCGAGGTCCGATCGGACGACGACGCGGTCGACGACGATCTCGATATCGTGCTTGCGCTTTTTGTCGAGGGTGGGGGTGGCGTCGATCTCATACATCTCCCCGTCGATCTTGACCCGGGTGAAACCGCGTTGCTGGAGCTCGCTCAGCTCCTTGCGGTACTCGCCCTTGCGTCCGCGCACGATCGGGGCCAGCAGGTAGAGCCGCGTGCCGTCGTCCATCGCCAGGATGCGGTCGACCATTTGGCTCACCGTCTGGCTTTCGATCGGCAGGCCTGTGGCCGGCGAAAACGGCGTCCCGACGCGGGCGAATAGCAGCCGCAAATAGTCGTAGATCTCGGTCACCGTCCCGACCGTTGAGCGCGGGTTCTTCGACGTCGTCTTTTGCTCGATCGAGATCGCCGGCGACAGGCCCTCGATCGATTCGACGTCCGGCTTCTCCATCAGCTCGAGGAATTGTCGGGCATAGGCGGACAGGCTTTCGACGTAGCGGCGCTGGCCCTCGGCATAGATGGTGTCGAAGGCGAGCGAGGACTTGCCGGAGCCGCTGAGCCCGGTGATCACGGTCAAGCTGCCGCGCGGGATATCGACGTCGATATCCTTGAGGTTGTGTTCGCGCGCGCCGCGGATGCGAATGCTTTTCGCCGCCATATCCAATGCCGTGGGTCGGGGTTGGGACCGGTCCTCAATATAGGGTCAAGGCAGCCCTGAAGGCGACTCCCCGCCGCCACTTTTCCACAGAAAAAGCGGCTGGCCCGACGCGCGCCGATGCGTGTAGAGTGCGGCCACAATCACGCCATCCGGGGGTACTCATGGCAGGCAGCGTCAACAAGGTCATTTTGGTCGGCAATCTGGGCCGCGATCCGGAAATCCGCTCGACTCAGAGCGGGCAGAAGGTGGCCAATCTCTCCGTCGCGACCTCGGAACAGTGGCGCGACAAGAGCACCGGGGAGCGCCGCGAACGGACCGAATGGCACCGTGTCGTGATTTTCAACGACAATCTGTGCGACGTTGTCGAGAAGTACCTGCGCAAGGGCATGAAGGTCTACCTCGAAGGACAGCTCCAGACGCGAAAATGGCAGGATCAGTCGGGCCAGGATCGCTATACCACCGAGATCGTCCTGCAGCGGTTCCGTGGCGACCTGCAGATGCTCGACCGCGCCGGTGACAGTGGCGGAGGCGCTATTGACGGCGGTGGTGGAGGCGGCGGTGGCGACCTCGGTGGTCCTCCCGGCGGTGGCGATGACCTCGATGACGATATTCCGTTTTGAACCTGGAGGGATGATCGATCACGGTCGCCGTCATATCTTCGATCCTGACCGACACCCATTTTCGCGAAAAATCCTCCATCCGCATGAATGCCGGGACGGGTTTCCCGGTCGCCTGACTGGTCGTTCCTGGCGCGGCGGTTTGATCACTCTGGACGACTTCGAGCGCCGCCGCGATTGTGCCTGACGCGGGTCGAATTTCGCCAAATCGCAGGTGCAAAAAGCAGTCAAATTGGTGTAATATTCGGGGTCTCTGACGGAGCCGATCAGGCCCCGGATAAATCATTGAAATATTTGGAATAATCATTTGGCCACCGAACCTCAAACGCCCGGCCACAACGTCACGCCAATCACCATCGAAGACGAGATGCGGCGCTCCTATCTCGATTACGCGATGAGCGTGATCGTGAGCCGCGCATTGCCGGACGTGCGCGACGGTTTGAAACCGGTCCACCGCCGCATCCTCTATGCCATGAAGGAGGGCGGCTACGATTGGAACCGCCCGTTCCGCAAGGCGGCACGTATCGTCGGCGACGTCATGGGTAAGTATCACCCGCATGGCGATACGGCGATCTATGACGCATTGGTGCGGATGGCTCAGGATTTTTCGATGCGCCTGCCGCTGATCGAAGGGCAGGGCAATTTCGGTTCCATGGACGGCGATCCGCCGGCCGCGATGCGTTACACCGAAGCACGCCTTGCCCGAGCCACCGAGCCTCTGCTCGACGACATCGACAAAGAGACCGTCGACTTTCAAGTCAATTACGACGAGACGGTCGAGGAACCGACGGTGCTTCCGGCGAAATACCCGAACGTTCTGGTCAACGGCGCCGGCGGAATCGCGGTCGGCATGGCGACGAACATCCCGCCGCACAACCTGGGCGAAGTGCTCGACGCCTGCCTCGCTTTCATCGACAACCCGGAAATGTCGCTCGACGAGCTCAACGTGATCGTTCCCGGGCCGGACTTCCCGACCGGCGGAATCATCCTCGGGCGGTCAGGGATTCGCGCCGCCTACCACACCGGACGCGGTTCGATTGTGATGCGCGGGCGGGCTCATATCGAGGACATGGCCAAGGACCGCAAGGCCATCATCGTCACCGAGATCCCCTATCAGGTGAACAAGGCGCGGATGATCGAACGTATCGCCGACATCGTCCGCGAAAAAACGGTCGAGGGCATATCGGATCTTCGTGACGAGTCCGACCGCCACGGCGTCCGCGTCGTCGTTGAAGTCAAGCGCGATGCGGTGCCCGAGGTCGTGCTCAACCAGCTCTACAAATTCACGCCATTGCAGACCAGCTTCGGCATCAACACCCTCGCCCTCAATCGCGGCAGGCCGGAAGTGATGAACCTGCGCGACATCGTCGCCGTCTTCATCGAGTTCCGCGAAGAAGTCATCACCCGGCGCACCGTTTTCGAGCTCGGCAAGGCGCGGCAACGGGCCCACGCCTTGGTCGGACTGGCGATCGCGGTGGTCAATCTGGATAAGATCATAAAGTTGATCCGTGCGGCCAAGGATCCGGTCATCGCGCGTCAACAACTGATTGAAACGCCGTGGCCGGCCGGCGACGTCGCGCCCCTGATCGAGTTGGTCGACGAGCCGGGGCGCGGCGTTACCGATGGCGCCTATTCGCTTTCCGATGCCCAGGCCAAGGCGATTCTGGATCTGCGTCTGCACCGCCTGACCGGTCTGGAGCGCGAGAAAATCGCCAACGATCTGCGCGAGATCGTCGATCAGATCGCTGAATTTCTCGGCATCCTCGAATCGCGAGACAAGCTGCTCGATGTCCTGCGCGGCGAATTGCGCGATGTCCACGAACGATTCGCCAATGATCGCCGGACGGAGATCGAGGATTCCGAATTCGAGCACGATATCGAAGACTTGATTCAGCGCGAAGAGATGGTGGTTACCGTCACCCACGGCGGCTACATCAAGCGTGTCCCATTGTCGACCTATCGTGCCCAGCGCCGCGGCGGTAAGGGTCGGGCCGGGATGCAGACGCGCGAGGACGATTTCGTCAGCCAGGTCTTTGCCATCAATACCCATACACCGGTCTTGTTCTTCAGCTCGCGCGGCATCGTCTACAAAATGAAAGTCTACCGGCTGCCGCTCGGTACGCCCCAGGCCCGCGGCAAGGCGTTGGTCAACTTGCTGCCGCTGGAGGAAGGCGAAACGATTTCGACCGTCCTGCCGCTCCCCGAGGAAGAGGAGAATTGGAAGGATTTGCATGTCGTCTTCGTTACCGCAGCGGGCAACGTGCGGCGCAACACGCTCGAGGATTTCATTCACGTCAAGGCCAACGGCAAGATCGCGATGAAGCTTGGCGAGGGCGACCGGCTGATCGGCGTTCGTACTTGCACCGTCAACGACGACATCTTGATCTCGACTCGCGCCGGCAAATGCATCCGTTTCTCGGCAACAGACGTCCGCGTGTTCAGCGGACGAACCTCGACCGGTGTGCGTGGTATTCGGCTGGCCAAGAACGACGAGGTCATCTCGATGTCGATTTTGCGTCACGCCGAGCTCGAGACCGAGACGCGAGACGCCTACATCCGGATCGCCAACGCGAGACGGCGGAGCGAGGAGCAGGACGACATAGAAGTCGATCTCGACGAAGCGGTTATCGGGCAGCTCGCGACCGACGAGCAGTTCATCCTGACCATAACAGAGAACGGTTTCGGCAAGCGGACCTCCGCTTATGAATACCGGGTAACAGGGCGCGGCGGGCAAGGCATTGCCAATATCGAAACCTCTGAACGCAACGGCAATGTGGTCGCCTCGTTCCCGGTCGAAGGCCGCGACCAGGTGATGATGATCACCGACGCCGGCCAAGTCATTCGCAGCCCGGTCGCGGATATCAGCATTCAATCGCGCAAAACCCAAGGCGTCACCCTGTTCAAGGTGGGCAAGGGTGAGCACGTGGTCTCGGTCGCATGGCTCGCCGAGGTCGCGGAAGACGACGGCAATGAGGACTGATCGCCGCCGCAGGCAATGCAGGGGGAAAACAGGTGGCAGGTGAACGAATAGGCGTATACCCGGGTACCTTCGACCCGATCACCGGCGGCCATGTCGATATTATCCGCCGCGCGCTGGTAATCGCCGACCGGCTGATCATCGGCATCGCGACCAACGACGGGAAAGGCCCGTTGTTCGACGTCGACGACCGTATCGCCATGGCGCGCGAGGAAGTCGACGCCAAGCTCGGTGATGACGCGGCGCGGGTCGAGATTCGGCCGTTCGATATCCTTCTGGTGAATTTCGCGTCGGAATGCGGCGCGCGAATGATCGTCCGCGGGCTCAGGGCGGTGTCCGATTTCGAGTACGAATTTCAGATGGCGGGCATGAACGCACGTATCAATCCGGAAATCGAGACCGTGTTCCTTATGGCCTCGGAGAAGCAGACTTTCGTTTCGTCGCGCTTCGTCAAGGAGATTGCAAAGCTCGGCGGTGATGTCAGCAGCTTCGTGTCGCCGCGCGTGGTGGCGCGGCTTACGGCGAAATTTTCGTAGATCAGGGAGCGGCCGGCGGTACGATGATGTGGTCCGGATCCTGTCCGGCCATTGCCTTCCGCCACACCAACGCATAGGCCCGTTCGAGATCGCGGGCGAAGCCTTGGGTGTCGTGGAGCGGGCCTTCGGCCACCGCCTTGGCGATTCGATCACTCAACGCCGCTAGTTTTTCCGGCTGTCGGGCCAGGTCGATGGCGGTCTCGCAGTAGCTGTCGATGCCGGGTGCGATCAGCTCCTCGATGCCGAGGGTGGTGAGTAGGCTGGCGGCGACCCGACCGGCGAAATGATCCCCCGGATGAGTGAGCACGGGCAGGCCCATATAGAGTGCGTCGCTGGCGGTGGTATGGGCGTTGCAGAGGAACGTATCAAGGAACAGGTCGGCGCATTGCTGTCGACGGAGGTGGACCGGTCTCGGCGCGCGATCGGCGAAGATCAGACGCCGCGGGTCGACGCCGTTGGCCGCCGCCGCGGCGAGTAGGTTTCTGCGTCCGTGGGCCTGATCGGCCAACAGCCACAGCACTGCGGCCGGTGCTTTTCGGAGGATGCGCATCCAGGCCGCAAATGTCGCCGGCTCGATCTTGTTGTTGAGGTTGAAGCAGGCAAAGACGAATGCGTCGTCGGGCAATGACCATTCGGCACGGGCGGGCGGCCCGGGTGCGATTTCCTGGTCCGGATTGTTGACCTGGTAACAGCGCGGAAGGGTAATGACTTTCTCTGTGTACCAACGCCGGTCCGGCGCCGGCACCACGATGGGGTCGGCGATGATATAGTCGATCCAGGCCGCCCCGGTGGTCCCGGGGAATCCCAAATAGGAGATCTGGATGGGCGCCGGCCGCCGGGCCGCGATCCCCGGTCGGGCGTGGCGCGTCCAGCTCATCAGATCGACGAGAATGTCGACGCCATTGGCCCGTATCTGTTCTGCGGCATCGACATCGTTGCGGTCATGGAGGTCGACGAAGCGGTCGCTATCGGCGGTGATTCGCCGGCGTTGCGCGCTGTCCTCGGGCGGCCCCAGCGAATAAGCGTCGATGGCGACCCGGGAACGATCATGGGCACCGAACAAGGCCAGCATCAAATGTGCCGTTGGATGGCGGCGGAAGTCGGCCGACAGGTAACCGATGCGGAGCGGGGCGTCGTGGCGCCTCAGGGCCGGGCGCGCCGCTCCTTGGTCGTCACGCGCGGCACGGGTTTCGGCGATCCGGCACCGTTCGGCAGGGTCGATGTCGAGAAACAGCGCGGCATAGGGCCGGACGTCGTTGACCACGGAATATGCGCGATCGCGGCGCACCAGTTCGACCAGGCGCCTGGTATCGGTCGCCAGGTCTGTCCAGTCGGCCACCAGAAGCCGGGCCTGAAGGTCCGCGGCCAGCGCCGACGCGTTGTTCGGATCGAGGGTCAGCGCGCCGGCGAAGCATCGCCGCGCGTCATCGATACGGCCGAGGCTCTGTAAGGCAGCGCCTTGCAGATAGAGGCGCCACGAATCGGGCCCAGACAACGCCTCCGCCCGCTCGAAATGGGTCACCGCCTGCTCGATTTGCCCCAACCCGACTAGGACCGTAGCCAGATTGGCGTGGGCCAGGGCGTAGTCGGCATGGAAGGCGAGGGCGCGTGAGAACAGCTCAACCGCCTCTCGGGGACGCCCGGAACCGGCGAACGCGTTGGCCAGGTTGTTGAGTTGAGCGGGAAGGGAGCGTGGAACGGTGGGCTGGCCGGTCGCCATTTCAACGGCGCGCAACAGGATCGCTCGCGCCTCGTCGTGGCGCCCCGCCGCCAACGCCGGCTTTGCCTCGGCCAGCAGGCGGCGCAGCGGCTCCTCGGCCTCGGGCGGCAAGGGGAGGGCGGAGCGGTTTTCCTCGGACTCGGCCATCATCACATCCTGCGGGCCACGATCTCCCGACTATACCGTCTCGCGGCAGGTGACACACCGCTATCGCGAGCGGCGCGGCGAGGTCTATTGACCGGCCGACGACCGGTCCTTATGTTCGCGCCGCGCGGGGCCCGTAGCTCAGTCGGTAGAGCACCTGACTTTTAATCAGGGTGTCGCAGGTTCGATCCCTGCCGGGCTCACCAAGTTTTTCAACCTTGCCCTGTTTATTGTCAGCAGCGAGCACAGGTGGCTGAGCCGTGCGCCCGGCAAAGGATATTCCTTCCGGAAGGTTCGGCGGCGATCTCTTCATGCGCTTTGCTACGCAGCATCGAAGGCCTCGAGACAGCGCGCGATGTCGTCGCGGTCATTCGGTTCGTTGAGATATCCGCGACAGGCGCGGCCGATCAATTCGCTGCTCCGCTTGACGCCCGCCCGCCGCGATTCCGTGCGGCCCCGTGCCGGTCCATCAACGACCCGGCCGAAGCGATGTGGTGGTCGGCCCTCAGTTGGAGAAAAACTCTCCCGATCCATCCGCGCAGAAGGAACTGCTCAGATAGCAGCCGGTATTGCTCTCTCGGCATTGGCTAAGCGCCATCGCCTGGGCGGTTTCGATTGTATCTTGAGTTGCCCAGCCCCATCCGTTGCCGGGCGCACGGGCCACGGCGAAACAGCCGGTAATAAGAGTCGCGAGTTCACAGCCATAGCTGGCCTCCGCCAGACAGCTCGACATCGCATTGGTCTCGGCTTCGTCGGCATCGGGATAGTTGTAGGCGAAATAGAAGGCGTCATTGTCCGAGTAGTCGACGCCCTTGGCGACCGCGCCCCAAAGGACCGCGTACGGGTTTTCATAGACCGAACACAACATGTCCAGGTCCGGATCGCCCTCGCCCATGAGAAAGTAGTCGTCGCACAGTGCCTCGTAGTCCACCGGCGCGGTTGCATCTGTTCCGGATCCGCCGGGATCGGGGCTCCCAGTGGTCACCGCGGCCAACCGTTCGATCAGGCGGTCGGTCACGGTCCCGTTCGGCTCAAGCTCATAGTCGCGTTCGAATTTCATAATCGCGCGCGAGGTCTTGGCGCCCATCAACCCGTCCGCAGGGCCCGGGTCATAGCCGATCTCGGCGAGTTGTCGTTGCACCATTTGGACGGTCGAGTCCGGCGAGCGAGGCGGCGGCGATGACACCACGGGCGGCTCCTCGACCGCTATCGGTGGTGGTTCGGCGACTACGGGCGCCGGCGCCACCGGTTCCGGCGCGCCTTCAGCTAGGGCATCCGCCGCCCTGGGGGCGGTGCGCGGCGTCCACTCAGCGGCCCGCTTGCGTGCCTCGGCGAGTTCGACCTTCGGCATCGATGCGTTCAGGGCATCGCGACGCGCATGCGCTTCCTCGTGGGCCTGAGCGGCGGCAAGATTGTAGTAGAGATGGGCTCGAACGAGATCCTGCGGCGTGCCCAATCCCTGTCCGAAGAGCGCCGCCAACCGGTACTGACTGTCGGCGTCGCCGGTATCCGCCCAAATCTGCCATTCGGCCAACGCCGACGCATAGTCTTTGGCGTCATAGGCACGGAGGCCGTCATAGAAGTCGGCCGTTGCCGGTGCGGTCGACTGTAGTAGGAGCGCAAATGCCGCCACCGGAAGAATCCTACGATACCGGCGAGGCTTCCTTCGATCGACAAACAGCCAATCCCGAAATGTCACGGCAGCGTTCTGAACTAAGCTTATACTTCGAACTCGTCTCCTAGCGTTCGAACAACGGCTAACAATCGTTTCAACGCTGTCGACCCTTGGCGTTGCGGCCGCACGAACTCGGTTCGGTCCGGCGGCAGGGACCGTGGGGGCGGCCTCCCAAGAGGCACCCATCATTGATGGCTCCCGTCGGCGGCAATCACTGCCAACAGTTCGCATTCGCTTCTCTGCCACGTCCTGTCGTCGCCTTGGAGATTGGCGAATGCCTCCTCCTCGATTTCTGCGCGAGAGATTCCAATGAAAGCGGATATCGCTTGGTAGATGTACTCCTCTGTCTCCTGCGTGCACCACCGCCACCCAAGCCAATCAACCGAGTCCGGCGTCGCAACGACGCTCAGCACAGAGCATTTGTCGGGAACTCCGGTTAGTTCGCGGCATCGTTTCGTCACGGCTTCCTGGGACGAGGCGCGGCTCTGGTGGTTCCAAGTCGCGGCATTGGTCCCGTCCGTGCAGGCGCAGGCGGCGCCCCAGATGTATTTGTTCAAGTCGATCGCCCGCAGTTCCGCAAGCAAATCGGGCGTCAGCAGGACGAACGCCGGCGGCAGCTCCATACTCGATTCATCCAACAGTTCATGGCCCCACAGCGCGAACCTAGTATCGCCGGCCAAGATACCGGCCTCGGAGCCAAGCTCCTCGCCATAGAGATCGAGCAAATCGATCTCAAAAAGAATGTTCTGTACCTCTCGGATCACGTTCGGGTCCGTAATTTCCGACGAAAAATTGATCGCGCGCAGCGCCTCCAGGACATCCGGCGTCAAGAGATATGTGGGTTTCATTCCACCGTAGCTCTGCCAAGCACCGATTGCATATCTGAAGTCCACTCCGGTTATGGCGGACCCGGGTTCATCGAGACGACCGGCACGCCAAAGGATCGTCTGTGCCTCGCGTATGAGATCCTTGTCGGTGACAATGCTTGTCACATCGATCTCGCGCAGGCCGGCAAGAACATCGGTCGTGAGACGTGCGGTTTGCTCACGGTCGTGATTGGACTGCCATTCGCTGATCGCGTCTCTGGTCTTGGCGCCGATCACTCCGTCCACTGGACCGGCGTCGAAGCCAATCTGGGTCAAGATGGTCTGCGCTTCGCGTATCGTGCCGGCATCGCTGATTTCCGGCCCTGGGTCGCTCGGTGGCGGCGGTGCTGTAACGTCGACCGATGGTTCGGCCTCTACGCTCTCGGCTGACGCGCTCGACGGCTCGCTAACCGGTTCGACCGCCACGCGCGAAACCCAGTCGGCGGCGAGCTTCCGCGCCTCGGCAAGCTCTTCCCCAGTCATCATTTCGCCGATAGCGTCTCGGCGCGCGCGCGCCTCTTCGTTTCCCTGCGCCCCGGCAAGATTGTAGTAAAGATGGGCGCGCACGAAGTTCTGCGGCGTGCCAAGGCCGTGTTCAAGAAGTTCCGCTAATCGAAACTGGCTTTGGGCGTCGCCGGCATCGGATGCGGGCCGCCATTCGGCGAGCGCGGCGGCGAAGTCCTTGGCATCGTAGGCGCGCAGGCCATCGTAGTAGTCGGCAGTCGCCGACGGCGCCGACTGCAGCAGCATCACAATAAGCAGTCCACTGAAGACCCTGCCAAATCGGCGGACATCCATGCCGAACAGAAACCCTGGTGCGCTCAATCCGCTAGGACAGGACGTCGTCTCATCCTGCTCCCCTTTATGACCCGCTGAAACCGTACCACGGTGGACTAGAATTGACAAAAAGTGCTGAGGCATGCCGGTCGCGACCAGTCCCATGCTCATCCAGCGGGTAGCGCATCAATCCTGGATGGCACCCAGCCCCCACATCCGGTCGAGCGGATCTTTCGCCGTGATCTAGGTGGGCACTTCGACAAGATTGCCGCTGACGGTCCTTACTTTGGGCGCGGTCGATCATTTCGCCGTGGCGCCCGACCGCCGCCCGCTGCGTTTTCGTCGGCGAGTACGTGCAGATACCGCTACGCGACGACGCACCGGCGTTCAGCATAGTGGCCCAATTTCCTGGATGCGTTGACCGATCTTAAAAAAATTCGCATTCGTTTCACCAATATCGGACATTTGGCGCCGCTGAATCTCGCCGGCGCGCGATCGGTCGTTTTCCGGGGAGGCGAGCGACTGTCGGCGCCACAATTGGAACACAGCGCTACGGCAACGATGTTCCCGTATCAAACCGGCGCAATGCGGCGAGAATCGCTTCGAAAGGGCCGGGGAGTTGGCCATACTGGGGTTTGCGGCGTCAACAACTGTGAGACAGATTTGGGTTATTGAAATCCGGGCCACCGAACGAGACCTCTGAGCAGGTTGTCAAGAACATCCGTCGGGCGACACGCAAGCGCTATTCGGCTGAGGAGAAGATCCGCATTGTGCTCGATGGCCTGCGCGGCGAGGACAGCATTGGCGAGTTGTGCCGCCGTGAGGGTATCGCCCAGAGTCTCCACTACAGCTTGTCGAAGGAATTCCTGGAGGCGGGGAGGAAACGGCTCGCCGGTGATACGGCCCGTGAGGCTTCGACAGGCGAGGAGTAATCGTGGGCCAATCGGCTCGAATTGAGTAATCTACGTCGGGCGCATGACGATGGGAGATTGCTGCGTGGCCGACGACCCGGCGAAACCGGTTGGGACGAAAAAGAAGACCGTCCTGGTCAGCAGGAGCCGGCGCGGCAACCTGGTCTCCCATTACATGACGCAGGAGGATCGAGTCCTGCGCGGCGCCTATTCGGACGTCGTTCGGATCAAAATCGTCCATCCGCCGGATTTTCGTCCGCGTTACGGTTACGGCGAACCGGCCAATGGGTTCATTGCGGAGATCCTCGCGGCGCACGATACGGCGCAAGCGAAATTCATCGAACACATGGCCGCGCATCGCGACGCCTTCGCGGCCATTCCCCTCGATGGGCCGGACGAGGGTAGCGAACCGTACTGGAACCAGAATTGGTTCAGCCCGCTCGATGGGATGAGTCTCTATACGGTTCTGACCGGGGAACCGGCGCCGAGATACATCGAGATCGGATCGGGAAATTCCACCAAATTCGCGAGGCGCGCTATTCGGGACCAGGGTTTGCGCACCGCCATCACGTCGATCGACCCTTCGCCGCGCGCCGAGATTTCGGACCTCGCCGACCATGTCGAGCACGTGGCGATGGAGGATCTCGATCCGGCATTCTTCGACAGGATCGCGGCAGACGATGTTGTTTTCATCGATGGGAGCCATCATTGCCTGCAAAACTCGGACGTGACGGCATTCTTCCTCGACGTGCTACCCCGTCTCAAGGCCGGTACCCGTATCGGTATCCACGACATCTTTTGGCCCAACGACTATCCGCCAAGCTGGGTCAAGCGTCATTACAACGAGCAGTATGTGCTGGGCGCCTACATGCTGGCCTTCGGCGAGAAATTTCCGCTGGTCTTTTCTTGTGCTTATGCGGGGGTTCGGTACGAAGAACGGATAAAGACAATCGCGCCGCCGGGCCTCGAATTCCCGGCCCACGGCATCGGAGGCGGCTGCCTGTGGTTTCGAAAACCGTCGGGTGCCTGACGATACGGGGCGAAAGATAGCAAATGTAAGATAAGAGGGTATTGTTCTATGGCATTAGAATTAAATAAGAGTTTGTCACGGCTGATAGGCTTTTCGTGGGTTCTTCCGGCAACCTTGCTAATTCTGTTCGCCGGCGGATGCGCCTCGGACGCGACCCGACCCGCCGCCCCATCCCAGCGGCCCGCCATTGCCGTCGACGCCGACGGCGCCGCCACACGCTTGGGCGAGGCGATACGCATCAAGACGATTTCCGCCGATCTCGAGGAGCCGAACGGAACCGCGCCGTTTCGTCAATTCGCCGATTTTTTGACCGAGAAATATAGTGACTTCGGCGGCGCCTTGACGCGCGAGACGGTGAACGAGTTCAGCTTCCTCTATACGTGGAAAGGCGAAGACTCGAGCGCAAAACCACTACTGCTCATCGCTCATCTTGATGTCGTGCCGATCGACGAAAAGACCAGGGACGATTGGCATCACCCGCCATTCTCAGGACTTGTCGCGGACGGCATGATCTGGGGCCGCGGCAGTCTGGACGACAAGCTCAGCGTACTCGGCATCCTCGAAGGGGTCGACATTCTGGTCAAGCAAGGGTTCAGGCCAAACCGGACGATCTATATCGCCTTCGGTCACGACGAAGAACTTTCGGGTGCCAAGGGCGCCCAGACGATTGCCGAAATGCTCCGAAGCCGTGGCGTCCATCCGGAATACGTCCTGGACGAGGGTCTTGTCATAACCGATGGCATCGTGCCGGGGGTAAAGCCACCGGTGGCGCTGATCGGTACCGCCGAGAAGGGGTATTTGTCCCTCCGCCTGACCGCCATGGGCACTGGAGGACATTCCTCGATGCCACCGCCGGAAACCGCGATCGGGCGTTTGGCCCGTGCCATCGTGCGCCTGCAAAAACGCCCGATGCCGGCGGAGATTCGACCACCGACTTCGCAGATGCTGGCCGCCCTGGCGCCCGAAATGTCGTTCCCCCAAGATATTGCGGTGACCAATCTGTGGTTGTTCGAGGGCATGGTTGTCTCGGAGTTCGAATCCTCACCGACGACCAATGCGGCCATCCGTACGACGGCTGCCGCAACAAAGATTGCCGGCGGTATCAAGGACAATGTCCTGCCGCAATCGGCGAATGTCATCGTCAATTTCAGGATACTGCCGGGCGACGACATCGATGACATTGTCGGCCATGTCCGCAAGGTTATCGACGACCCGGAAATTACGATCGACGTCGAGGGCGAGGCGAACGAGGCGTCGCCGGTGTCGAGCATCGATGCGGACAGTTACCGGGCCATAGAACTGACAACGTTGGAAGTATTTCCGGACGTGCTCGTCGCGCCCGGTCTGGTCATCGCGGCGACCGATAGCCGGCACTATGTGGCGATCGCCGACAACGTCTATCGCTTCCTGCCGGTGAAGCTGGACAACGAGCGCCTGAGCGGCATTCATGGTGTCAATGAGCGCCTTGGCGTCGCCGCCTATGGCGATGTCATTCGGTTTTATGTCCGCCTGATCGAAAATACGGCCGGTCAATGATCGGCGCGCTCAGGCGGCCGGGACCGGCGTGTAGTTGAAGGACAGGTCGGAGCGGCGGCGGAGTGCCTGCTCGCCGCCGTATTCGGCGATCAGCGCGGCCTGATCGGCGAAGGCGCGCGCATTGACTTCGGCCGGATCGCAAATCCCGCACAGGGTCCGTTCCATCTCCGCGAGTGTGGACGCCGTGCCCGGATCGTCGGCCAAATCCCGTAACTCGTCGCGGTCCGTATCGAGGTTGAAGAGCTGCGGTCTTGCGCCCGCGTAGTGAACCAGCTTCCAGTGTCCTTTCCGCACCATGAACATGCCGGTCGGGGAACCGCCGTCGTGGTATTCCGAAAACACGACCCGGTCATGATCGTCCGCCGCGCCGGCAAGTGAAATTAACGACTGGCCCGGTAATTCCGTTTCCGGGACTTCGCCCAACACCGCGTCGAATGTGGTCGGATAGATGTCGATCAGCGACACTGGGGTGTGCGATACATGGCCGCCCGGCGTCCCGGGCCCGGCGAGGATGAGCGGTATGCCGACCGAGCCTTCGTACATGACCTGCTTGGTCCAGATCCCGAGGTCGCCGAGCATCTCGCCATGGTCCGAAAGGAACAGAACGGTGGTGTCGTCGGCGAATCCGGAATCGCCGAGAGCGGAAAGGACATCCCCGATAAGCTCGTCGACGAAACTTATCAGGGCGAAATAGCTGGCCCGCGCGAGGCGCCGCCGCTCCGCGGTGAAATGGCGGTCGTAGTCGAAAAAGCCGATAAGTTTACGGAGTACGGGATGCGTGGCGTCTTGGCCGCCCGACGGGATCGGTTCGCCGAGTTCCCGGTCCCTGTAGAGATCGAAAAAGCGGTGCGGTGCGACCAACGGATAGTGGGGACTGGCGAAGGACACGAACAGCGCCCATGGGCGCGGGTTTTCTCGGCCGCGGTGGTCAAGCCAACTGCAAGCGGCGTCCCGGACGTCGCGATCATAGCGATGGTATTCGGTCTCTCCCGGTCCCACCTCCGCCGCCAGTTCGCGCGCGGCCGGAAAGTCCGGCAAGGGATCGCGTAGGAGAGCCGGCATCCACCCGACGCCGTCCGCGACATGGAGCGGCAGAATTTCCGGTGAAAAGCCGTTATCGTCCCGGCTTGACCCGAAATGCAATTTGCCGACTGAAACCGCGTCGACGTCACGATGTCGCAATGCGTGGGCCCAGCCTTCCGGCTTTCCGCGATAGGGATGCGCGCTGTCCCAATGGCCGCTCTGGTGGACGTAGCGGCCGGTCTGGATGACGGCGCGCGCCGGCACGCAAATGGGCGAATTGCAATAGGCACGGGTAAAGCGCGTTCCCCGCGCCGCCAGGGCGTCGAGATGCGGGGACTGGATCACCGGATGTCCGGCGCACCCGAGGCAGGATCGGGCAAATTCGTCGGCCACCAGGATCAGCAGATTTCCGGTCATTCCGAGGCTCTCAAACACAAAAGGCTTGCCGTTGACGCCATCCTATACCAAAACGATATCTTCTACTCGGGAGTGCCGCACGATGACCGTGATCAAATCCGCCGATGCCTGGGGCAGCAATCTTCCCTTTGAACAGGAACGGGTCGACCTCGCCTGCGCTTTTCGCTGGACGGCGCGCCTGAACATGCACGAAGGCACCGCCAATCATTTCAGCTTGGCGGTCTCCGACGACGGGACCCGGTTCCTGGTGAATCCCAACGGCAGTCATTTCTCACGCGTTAAGGCCAGCGAGCTGCTGCTCCTGGACGCGAACG
Organism: Alphaproteobacteria bacterium; assembly: GCA_024244705.1. Lineage (NCBI taxonomy): Bacteria > Pseudomonadati > Pseudomonadota > Alphaproteobacteria > Alphaproteobacteria bacterium. The sequence continues at coordinate 52,298 of JAAEOK010000042.1, read as the reverse complement.
ACGACACGACTATGGAACAGCCGAATGCGCCCGATCGCACCGCTTGGGCCTTGCATGGTGCCATTCACCGCAATGTGCCAGACGCGCGCTGCGTGCTGCATTGTCACGCCAAATACGCGACGGTGCTCGCCTCTCTTGCCGATTCGACCCTGCCGCCGATCGACCAAAATACCATGCGGTTTTACGACCGCGTCGTGATCGACGACGGTTTCGACGGCATGGGGCTCGGCGACGAGGCGGAACGGGTCGGCAAGCTGGTCGGCGAAAAACCGGTCCTGGTGATGGGCAATCACGGTGTGATGGTCTTCGGCCGTTCGGTGGCCCATGCCTTCGACGAGCTCTACTATTTCGAGCGTGCCTGCGAGACCTACATCGCGGCCCTGTCGACCGGGCGACCATTGAGGATCGCGTCCGACGAGGTGGCGCGCAAGACGGCCCAGCAATGGCTGGATTATCCCGAGATTTCGACCCGGCACTTCGACGCGTTGAGGGCGATCCTCGACGAGGAAGACGCCGGCTACCGGCTCTAATGATGGGTCACGCGGTGGAGGCGAGGGGCGCCGCCGCGGTCTTGCGGGCGGCGTCGATATAGAGCTCCCGCAGCCGCCGGGCGACCGGGCCGGGCGTACCGGTGCCAATGGCCTTACCGTCGATGCGGACGATCGGATAGACGAAGGTGGAGGAACTGGTGAGGAACGCCTCCTTCGCCGCATAGGCCTCTTCGGGTTTGAAGGGCCGCTCCTCAATGGTGATGCCGGTCTCCCGCGCCAATTGCAACAGGGCGGCACGGGTGACGCCGGCGAGGATTTGACTGCTCAATTGGCGCGTGACGATGCGGTCGTCGGCGGTCACGATATAGGCGTTGGACGATGTGCCTTCAGTGACATAGCCGTCCTCGACCAACCACCCCTCGTAGGCGCCCTGTTCGGCCGCCGCCTGCTTGCCCATGGCCTGGGCGAGGAGCGCAATGCTCTTGATGTCGCGGCGCTGCCAGCGGATATCGGGCAGGGTAATCACCGAAATACCGGTTTCGGCGAGCGGCGAATTGACCAGGTCGCGGGCCTGGGTAAAGGCGACCAGTGACGTCGGTGTGTTCTCGGGATAGACGAAATCACGCTCCGCAACGCCCCGCGTGACCTGCATATACACCGCGCCCGACTCCACGCTGTTGCGGGCGATCAGCTCGCGATGAACGGCGGCGAGCTCGTTCCGGCTCACCGGCCATGCCATGTTCAAAGCACCCAGCGAGCGGTCGAGGCGCGCCAGATGGCCGTCGAAATCGACCAGGCCGCAATCGAGGACGGCGGTGACTTCATAGACGCCGTCGGCGAACAGGAATCCGCGATCGAAGACCGAAACCGTGGCCTGGTCCTCCGGCACATAAGCGCCATTGACGTAGACGATGCGTGTCATCCCGGGTTTCCTCGCTGCGGGTCGTTGGCGACGGCGCGCAATCTGGCAAGAGCAGGGGTTCGGTGCAAGATATTCGTGCATTGCCGTCGCCTCGCCGACCGACGCGCGTGACCGCGCCTGTCAGGTGGGCACCCCCGAAACGGCAACCGCCGCACCGGGTGGGCCGGTGCGGTGGTTGAGAGGGGCACTCCGCCGAGCGGATCTTACTGCGGAATCGTTACATCTCCGTCGGCCGCGAACGTGACGGTGGCGCGATACTCTTCCCCGGGTATCGGGACCTCGCCGCCGGTGCCGGTATCGTAGATCACGCCGTGGCCGCCGATATGATCCGCGGCGGTGGTCGCGCCCTGGAAGAACGAGCCGTCGATATCGATCTGCACCTCGGTCGACCCACGCATGGCGGTGTCGGAGCCGCTGAAATGGGCGCCCAGCGGACTAACGGCGATATCGCCCTTGGCGTTGATCGACCCGCTGAATGCCGCGCCATCGAAATCGTCGACCGCGAAGGTGCCGTCTTGGGAGCCGAAGTTCCAAAACGCGTCGAAATTCGCCGCCTCGATATATTGTTCCGCTACCTCGCCCGTATTGTCCCAGACGTTGCCGATCATATGGCCGTCGAAATTCGCGACCGCGCCGGCCGTCCGCAGGTCGTTGATATCGCCTTGGGTCGGTAGCTCGCCGGCGGCGAAGGTGCCGAGGTGGAAGCGCTCCGTCCTGAAAACCTCCGATTGCGAATCGTCCCAAATGAACTCCGACGTCCAATAGCCCCATTTCAGGTAGTCGCATTCGCAATAGTCGACGCCGGGCTTGAAGGTCGGTTCGCCGACGACGTCATGGGCGACCATGAGCGAGCGGAAGCCGTCCGGGTTGAACGTGAAGGATTCGCCAGGTTCGCCGTTAATATCGCCTTGCGGCGCCGAAGGCCCCCCGACATTGCGAGCGCCGAAATGCTGCTCGTCGATATAGGTCCCGCGGGTTCCGCCGATCCCGCCGAACGTGAACCGGCCGTCGGTGATGTCGGTGACTGGCCCGTCGGGGATGGCATCGGTGTCGAAGTTAAAGCGGGCGAAGAGGGAGTTGGTCGTCGTGTCGGTGGCCATGAAGAGCCCCTGCTCGGCGCCGAATGGCAGGTCGTTCTCCGTCATCACCGGATAGGGATCGGAGAACACCGGGCCTTCCGGGAATTCGACCGATTGCCCGAGCACCGCGAAATAGCCGCGGAGCGGATTGCTCTCGCTGGTGTGGTCGACGCGCATGCCGGGCACGAACGCGGTGTCGGTGGCGCTGGCGACGTGGCGATAGCCGTTCACCGTGCCGATCCCGCTATGGGTAATCTCGAAGTTTCCCGACGTAAAAATATCGCTCGGGTTCGAATTCACGCCCCATGGGTCGTTGTTGTGGAGGACGAAGTAATCGAGGTCCGGACCGAAGAAATGATCGTCATTCTCGTCTGGGACCGAACCGATCTGCGCGGTGAACCGCGTCGTGTCCTCCGTGGCGTCATAGCGCGCCGTGCCCCGCGTGCCTTCCGTGATCACGATGGCGCCCTCGTCGTCCTCGCTCTCGAACAATCCTCCCGCCACGCCGACCAGGATTGACTTTTGGGCCGCCCACTGGCCTTGGATCGCGAACGAGGCTTGAAGCGTCTGGGCCCCGTTGAACAGAAATTCCTCGACGCCGATCGGCGTTGTCGTGTCGAAACCGCCGGAAGTCGGCTCGACGAGGTAGTAGGGCGACACGCTCGGATTCGTGAAATTGCCGCCGGCAAATTGTGAAACGAAGGGAATGACCGATGGTGACAGGTTGGGATCGGGGCGGAGGTCGTAGGTGCGCACGGTGCCGTTGGCCAATGCCGGGTTGCTGAGATCGGTCGGATTGCCGCCGAAGATGAAGGCGGTGTCTTCGAAGCCTGCCGTGCTGTTCGTCGCGTCGAAATAATAGAAATCGAAGTCGAAGTTCGAAACGTACCCGGTCGCCTCGAACGGACCCTCACCGGGCACGGCGATGACGTCGAACTCGAACTCCGTGCCGAACGCAAGCGTTGGGAACAGGCAGGCGGCGCCAGCGGCGTTCTCACACGGTGCCGGCAAGGCAACGCCGACTATCGGCAAGGCGAGAACGCCGCTTGCCGGGTTGTAGATCGCGTCGCTGAATCCGGTGTTGGAATCCAGATCCGGACCGCCGATGAAATTCTGCAGGAAAGGATCGGTGACGAGACCCCCATCATCGGTGGTAAAAGGATCGGTCGTGAGCATCACCCGTCCGCCGATTATGCCGCTGACGACGATCGACGCGGTGGCCGTGTCCATAAGCTCGCCGGCATCGGTGACCGTGTATTCGAACGTGTCTGTGCCGAAGAAGCCTGCGGGAGGCGTATAGGTGAACGACCCGTCCGCGTTGGCGACGACGGCGCCGCCGAACGCGCTAACCGCATCGAACGCCGTCACCGGCGGCATCCCAGCCTCGTCGAGGTCGTTGGCATTGAGGTCCGTGGCCCCCATGGGAACAATCAACACGGTGTCCTGCAGGGTGTTGTAGAGGTCGTTCATGGCATCCGGCGCCATGTTCGGCGGTGGTGGTGGCGGCGCCACCTCAGGCGGACCCGCCGCGTTGTTATTTTGATTTACTTCACCTGGATCGATATTTAGATCAATGCCACCTATGGTGTTGGTGCCGATGTTATGATTGGGCGTGTAACTGCCAGGATCAGCGCTGGGATCATTGGACGGAGGCGGATTCTCATTGAACCCCTCTTCGACCTCTTCATTGCCGAGGCCGTCTCCGGTCCCGCCCTGGAAATTGGAAAAGAGGCTCGCCACATCGTCGGGATCGACCTCGGTCGATTCGACGCTGCCGTCACTGCCGACGGTGACCAAGACGGTCGAATCCGCGGTCGTGCCGTCGTCGTCCTCGCCTTCTCCGGAGCCGCCAGGATCGCTGCCCGGCGTCTTGATCGTGATGATCCCGAATGGCGCCAAGACCGAGGTGTCGCCGGTGCCGGGGTCATGCTTGACGACGCTGATGCCACCGCGAACACCAATAATCGCCGAAGGTGTCTCAATGCTGACGCCGCCCGTCTTGCTGATCTTGCCGCCGACATAGCGGAGGACGCCCTGGGCCATCGAGATCGACAGCGTGCCGTCGGCCGCGGCCGGATCATAGACGAACTCATCGAGGACGATCTTCGAGTTCGGTCCGATGGTCAGCGTCGATTCGTCGAGGAACAAGATCTGGGTCTGGCCGCGTCCTTCGGTCTCGACCGCTTCCTTGAACACCACATCCGCGCCGAGCAGCAGGGTGCGTCGGCCCGCATCCGGGGGCGTGCCGTAGGTCGCAGGGTTGACAGCGGCTGTCGTGCCGATTTCCTTGGCGCCGACCGGCGCCGCGATACACAGCGCGAGCACGATCGCCGACGCCGAGCGCGTAAGATGGGATCTTGTCATCATGGCCACAGCTCCTTAACGGGGGTATGCGGCGAAAATGTGATCAGAAGAACGATTTCCTCACGCCCACGACCCCTGATAAATTTTGAAACGTAAAATTCGGTAAATTCGATTGATTTTCAGTATACCCGAGCTGCAGGAACGCGGACCATTCGCGCGAAAAACCGATTGTATTTACCACATTTACGCGCCATTCGCGATCCTGTCGGGTGACCAGCGGATCGACGCTCGGGTCCGGCGCATCATAATCGGTGAGCGCGCCGAGCGCGGAAACGTCGAGGCGCCAGGGCCAATTCGTCAGATCCATCGGCGGTGGATACTGGAAACTGGCGAAACCGGCGATGATGTATTCCGTATTGGAATTGTAGTTCATCGTCGCTTCTTCGTCGGAGAAGGTGAAATTCAGGCCGACGGACGTATCCAGCGTGACGAAATGCTGCACCGCCGCCTGCAACAACGGCCCGTCGTTGGTGAGCTCGCTGTTGAGCGGCCGCGCCGAGGTGTTGATGTAGACCTGGTGCCGGTACTGGAAATCGGCCGACATCGAGGTCACCGTATCGATCAGCTTGAACACTCGTACCCCGGCACCGTAGCTGTAGAAATTGATGAGCTCCCCGAGCGCCAACACATTCGATGTCACATAGGGGCGTACCGAGAATTGATTGGCCAGGTCCGGATCGACGAGGAACAGTGGCCCCGTCCGAACTTCGCCGAACGCGAGGTCGAGTTGGTCGAAGGTGAACTGATGAGTGTAGAACGCGGTTCCGTCGGTTTGCCAGCTATCGACGATACTGTTACGGAAATCATAGGAATGCGTGACGTTTCCGCCGGTGAAAATATTACCGTCGGGCTGTCCAAGAAATTGGTCGTCGAGCGTGGCGTTGTTGCCGAGGACACGAACGAGGTTCGATGACGGTCCGGCATTTGCGTTGCTTTGGCCACGGAATCCGGCGCTGATCGCCCCCGTCCAATTGTGCCGGCTCAGGCGCCGGTCGATTTCCTCGGTATAGAAGTTGACCCGTTCGATCACCAATGCGGGCGCGTCGCCGCCGGCGATGGCGCTTTCGAAATAGGACTTCGCGATCGCATAAGCGGCGAGCCGGTAGTAGAGGACGCCGAGCTCGAGCTTGACCCGGGGCAGGTTGGGGTTGATCAGCAACATCCGCTCGAGGGCACTGATCGCGGACTCGAAATTGCCCAGCTTGTTGGCGACGGCGGCGAACTTGAAGGTCAGGTCCAGGTTCGACGGGTCGCGGAACATCTGTTGGAACAGCCGGTCGTATTCGGCCTGCAACTCGGCCTGCGACGGCTCGGGCGTCTGGGATCGCGCATCTGCAATGCCGCCGAGGACGAACCCGACGACAACGGCCAGCGCCAGAAACAAGCCCCTCAAATGAATTCCCCCTTTGTCCTCCAGGTTAGTCCGTTACCCCGCCGTAACGCAATCTCGGTCGCGATTTGTTATCGTCTAAGATGATCGTAATCGAAAAAGCCAGCTATTTGAAGGACCAAGCAGCAGGTTTGTCTAACAAAATTGTGAGGTTGTCGCTCGATTCACGCGTGACCTCTCAATTGTCGCGGCCGATCGATCGACTCGTTCAATTCTTCGCGATAAGGCAATCGTCGGCCACGCCTTCGATCGGCGTCAGGTCGCGCCGACTTTTTCGGCTCATGGACATGGGCTCTCGGACGTCCACGCGGCGACCAGGCGTTCGCCTCCGGCGATTTGATCGGGAGTCATGGAAGCGCTTAGTGCGTTGCGATCGGATACCGCGTCTCGTCCAAAGAATGCTTCATTCTTGTCGTACGAGTTTACCGCCAGCGTGTACCACATGTAAGCGCGGACAGGGTCGGGGGTGACCGGCGCAGCGCGGACAGGGTCGGGGGTGACCCGCGCATCCGGTCGGTAATCGCCTACATTAAGTTTGCTGCCGAGGTAATACTGGGCAGGCGCATAGCCCTGCTTAGCCGAACGGCAAAGGTAATCGATCTGTTCGGGGCCTTCAGCGTAGTAGACGGCGAAATACCATTGGCGGTTCGCGCTCCCATTGTCCGCCTGATCTTGCATTTTATCTTTCCGCGCTTGAGCGACACCCTCCTCTTCATCGTCCTCTTTCGAAGCGCAGACTCGATGGTATTGTTTGTCCTCGAATAAGGGCATCACGGCTAGCAAAGGCGATATACCTAAACCGGCGATTGCCGCAAAAAAAGGAACGCCCGGCAGTGCGACGCATGCATAAATGTCGCCCGCCGAGCAATCTTCCACTGCGCGCTTTGTCACGCCGACAGGCATATCCACGATCGCAAACTTCGCACTTAGTGCAACGGCGTCGAGGCGCGTGCATTCCTCTTCGGCCGTCTGTTGCGGCTGTGGTTCCGCTTTAACTTGCTCGTCCGGTGGTACCGACGCACATCCCGATAACATGAGCCCACAGAGAACTACAGCCAAGCCCGAAGCGTAGCGGTTCATGGCGCTTGGCATTACGGTCCGTCGATCATGACGCCTTGGCTAGCTCAAGGCTTCGAAAAACCGGTTCGACCGCGGTCCTTTCGAGCCGGTCGAAGAGCGACGGATCGAGTTGCTTGCCGACGACGAGCCGCTCGCTGAACGCGATCACGGCCAAAAGATTGGAATCGGTTGGATGCCGGCACGCGATACCGACGACGTGAATCAGCATCACCGCGCCCGGTAACTTCGGATTGCGCCGCTCTTCCGAACGCATCTCGAACCGGACGCATTCGGCCTCCATCCGTGGCTGGAGCTCAACGGTATTATCCAACACGGTGAAGCGGCCGGTATCGATTTTGGCGGTCATGCGTACGCGGCCCGCGGCACGGTTCGGCATGAGACCGCCGACCCATTCTTTGACGAACCCGGCCAAGTCCCGGGCTCGGTCGCCTTCCGCCGCGGTCAATTGAAGCGGGTAAACCGCGAGGGCGAAGGTATTGGTGGTGTAGTCCTCGTCGGGTGGATCGTCGGCGGTGAAGGTTCGCCCTATCCATGGATGGTAAAAGAACGTTTGGCTCGTATCCGTCGATCCGACGATGCACCAGCCCTCACCCTGCGGCGTCAGCACCGAGTACGTATCGCCGTATATGCGCTCGGGATTCGCCGGGACGGCGCCATAGCCAAAGGACGAGCAGGACGCCTCCACCGAACTCGTCCCGCAGCCGGCCAAGAACAGGGCGCCAAACCAAAGCACGGCAACCGCCAGATTCCGGACAATCCTGCCCGCGCTTGTTCCTATTGCCGCCATAGCAATCATGCCGTTTGGCGGCATGACAGGCACTTTGTCGTTTTGAACAACCATTTGAATTCCTTCCGCCCCGAGGCCGTGGCTCCGCGGTTGCGGTCCCGACTTTCGCCGAGGTCTAACTTGACCTTTGGCCAAACGGCAACTCGAACGACGTCACCCCGCCGCCGTCCATGTGCTCGACGGTCCCCCTCAGTGTGCAGCTGTTGATGTCGACCCCCTCCGGCAGCTGGAAATAGACGAACGCGCCCAAGGAGCTTCCGGGTGCGATGATTCGTGATTCAGGAATTTCCTTGGCGTGATAGTCGGCCTCACGCTCCTTGTTTGCGTCCTTGGCCGAAGCGTAGGAGAAAATGCCGAACCCGAGCAGCGCATAGGCAACCGCGTCGTCCTCGAAATCGTCCGCCATCACCGCCGCCCCAACCGGCCGAAAAGTCTGCCCTTTCGGGGATTCCAATTCGACCGTTTCCCGCAGCACGATGATGCGGTCCTGGGACCCGTTGTTCAAATGGACCCTTATCGGGTAGTAACCCTTTTCGTTTAGCGGCTCATCGAAGGCGCTCACGACTTCCGCCTCGGTGTCGTAAGGCTCCGCTGACAATGTGATCCCTTCCACCGTAACGGTACTGACGTAGGCGCTCGAATCCGCATAGTCGACATGTTGCTTGTCGTAGGATGCGCAGGCGCTCAACGATATGAGCGACGCGGCCGCGATCATCGGCATAAACAAATTGAGTATTTTCTCGCATGAGAACATTTTCGCACCTTTCATTACGATATGAGGGACGAGTTTGTGCCCGCCTTAACAGGCGTCGGAGGATCTTGATCACTTGGGCCACATCGTCCGCGAGCCCAAGCGAGGAGAAACGGAAAAATCGCAGAGCACGGGATCCTTGCAATCCATGCGGACGAGAAATGATCATGTCCCAGACGGGCAAGTTGAGGGCGCGTCCCGAAATTTCCTTGGCAACGACTAGGTTGTGGTCGCTTTAAAGCGACGGTTGGCGCGCTCTTGCGCCCCCTCACGCCTAATTTGTAATGTAAATCTATTCTGCCCAGATTCAGAGGAAATGGCAAAGATGGCAGCTGCGAATATGTTGTTCTTCTGAGTAAATCTTGGCAAGAGCGCCCCAACACGACAGACGCCATTGCGGCACCTTTCAAACTCGGCGAGCGATTACTGCCGTTTATGCATGGTCGACTGCTTGCACCGCGGCGTTGCGCTCTTCTGAGCGCCGTTCGATTATTCTAAATGCCGTCCTGCCTTGAAAGATTGCGGATCGCGCCGCCGGTGTCGTTCAATTCTTCGCGATAAGACAATCGTCGGCCACGGTTTCGATCGGCGTCAGATCGCGGTGATGTTTCCAATCGGGCCGCTCGGCCCGCGTATAGGCATTCGACACCGGGTTGACGATCAGCGAAAAAATATGCCGGTCCCAAGGTGAAAGGTTCGGTGGCGAGCAATGGACCAGGCAGTCGCCGAATATCAATCCCGTGCCGGCGCGTCCCTTGGCGGCAAACAGGCGGCCGGCCGCGGTCAACTCGGCGACGACATCATGCCCGACGCACCAGAGGTCGTAACTCGTCGTCGTCGTATCCAGGAAGGCCGGTTGCGGTGGTTTCTTGTGGGATCCCGCGATGAAATGCAGCGGCCCGTTGAATTCGGTCACGTCGTCGAGAAAGACGTGCAGGTTCAGGGCGAGCGGGGCGACAACGCCGTCTTCGTGGTGATGGGTGGCGAAATCATAATGCCATTGCCAGGTTTCCCCCTCGAACGCCGCCTTGACGTTGACCTTGACCTGCTGGGCATAGAGAGCATCGTCCTCGAGCAACTGGCTCGCCGGCTCGATCAGCCGCGGATGGCGCACCAGGTCCGCGTAGATCGGATGGCGCAGATGCAGGCCCATCGCCGTACGCACCACGCCGCTGCGTTTTTCGATGACGTTGGCGGGAATATCCTCGGCAAACAGGCGGGGCAGGGGGCGCCGTAGCGCCGCAATTTCTTCCGGCGAGAAAAGGTCGGGTAGGACCACATAGCCGTCGCGCTGGAACCCTTCGATTTGATCCGCAGTCAGCCGCACCGCGACACCCTCGATCACCCAACATTTGTTCGCCGACGACTCGAACCACCTGTGCATTAGGCGGGTCCGTCGATCGAACTTATTCTAGCATGGCGATTTGTTTTCATGCAGGCAATATGGACGCATTGGTGACATTCATTTCGATGATAAAGCGGCGTATAATCCGACCCTGACTTGGGCTTAGCCGGATACGAAAATGCACGCAACAACGTTTCACATCATGCGACTGGCGGTGCTGTGGATATTTTTGCTTTGCGGCGGATCGCTGCCTTTGACGGCCGATGCCGGATCGTATGGCGACTCGGCAGAAGGTGAGACCAGGATCGCGACCGTATCGCCGGCGGCCACCTGCAGTACCGATCTATCGTTCGCCAATCGGCCGGTCGACACCGTCGAGACAGCAGGCTCTTGCAGTGCTCCTGATCGGGGCACGGTCCCGAGCTTGGCGGCGAGCTGCCAGCCTCCGCCGCAATGTCAACAGCGCCAAGCAGAGCCCGGTTGCGCCTGGCAAACCTGCCGCATACGGCGATCGCCGGAAGGCTGCATCGAATGGGATTGTTGCAAATCGTGTAATAATTAATACAATGTACTAAGCTTGTGTCTTGATATCTAAGATTAAAAGCTAAACGACGTCTTTAGCACCTCCGCTCAGCATTACCGGGGTCAGCCGCGAGCGGCAACAGATGAGGTAGCGCGTTGTCGAATTTGTTCGACGATGTCCTCCGAACCCTCGGCACGACATTGGCTGATCCGGCTTTCTGGGTCGGCCTCGGCGTGGTGTTCGTCTTCAGCCAGGGTCGCTACAGCCTGATGAAGGCGGATATCGAGGAGCTCGATCCGCCGGTCTATCCGCGATCGTTCACGACGCGGTTTCGCTATTATTTAGCGTCCTTCACCTACACCGGGGTCTATGTCGCGGTCTATTTCGGGCTCATCATCATTGGCTCGTTTCCCGAGCTTCAGCAATATCTGGTCACCTTCATCGGCACCATCGAAGGCAAGGATGTCGGCGCGCCGGCGTGGGCGGCGATGGCGGTAACGGCGGTGCTGCCGGCGGTGCCGGTGGTCGCGCGAATCGACCAGCGCCTGCGTGATTTCCTCGATGAATTCGCCAGCATACCGCTGAAGGCGCGGGCGATCGCCGAGGACGTCATCACCGGCATACGGATGAATCTGGAACGGGTCGGAAACGACGAATCCAATGCCGGCCCAAGCCTCGGTTCGATCGAACGCGATCTCCGGGTCTTCGAGGAAATCTGCGACCGCATTCGGCGGCTCAAGAACTCGCGCCGCTTTCGCGCAGCCAAGGCCTATTTCCTGTTCTTTGCCAAGAACCAGGCGTTCCAGGACCGGTTGGAGGAGCAGTTCGAAGCGATCCACAACGATGTGCAAGAAGGATTGCGCGACGCCGACTTCTTCCACGACCATCTCGAGGCCATGCTCAAACGCATTGCGCGTTACCTGGTCTGTGCCGTCTTGCAGGTTGAAAACAACGAATACAAGGCGCGCAATGTCCTGGCCGGAGAGCTCGAAATCCATGCCGTGCGGGTCGTCGGATGGCAATTCAAGACCGGCCAGATCATCGTCGGTATCGTCACTGTGGGGCTGGTAACGATAATCGGTTCCACCCTATCCGCCTATCTGTTGCTGATCGAAACCGGCAGCGCGATCGAATCGAGCATCATCGTCTATTTCATCGAAATCGGCGTCGCCTGGAGCGTCCTCGCGGTGCCCATGTTCATGTTGCCGCTGATGTTCGGCGCCGGCACTCAACTCTACCTGCTCGACCGCGAACAGTTCATGGGCGCGCTCGAGTGGGATGACAAACTGGTCGCCGCGATCCTGACGTTTGCCGGCTGCTACGGCCTGGCGGTTTTGCCTGCACTCTTGCTCGCGGTGTTGGACGCGAACACGGAAATGGTATCCACCGGATCGTCCGAGAACGCCCGCGTCGTTATCCAGCAGATCTTTCCGTGGGCCGTGCCGCCGGCGCTGGTCGGCACGATATTTGTCCTGATGTCAAATCTACGGCTGAGCGACCATCGGGCGATCAATTTCGTCGTCGATCTCGTTGCACATGGCGTGCCCGCTGCCGTCGTCAGCCTGATCGTGGTCAAGTTGACCTATGCCCTGGGATTGGCGGTCAGGGGCGTACCGGAGGAATATTTTCTGATTGCCGCGCCGGTGACGGCCGGATTCATCGGCGGATCGTTGGGCGCGCTCCAGTGCCTGATTTCACGACAGGATATCCCCTCCCAGTCGATGGCGCCGGCGACCGGGGCTAGGACGTGGGCCGAGTGAGGGTTATCTCGCCGCCGTCTTCGAACGGCACACTGCCGCTCAAGGTGCCGTCGACGAGCACCTTGCCGTGGAGGTTATAATCCAGGGTGGGGTTGTTGGAGAGGCGGAAGACCTGGGCTAGCAGATCGAATGTCGAGGTCGAGGCATCGACCGTCATCGTGGCACTGCCGAGGCGCGGGATCGTTACTCGCTGATTACTGACCCCGGACGCGAAGCGGCCCCCGTTCAGATCGAGGTCGAAACTCATGCCACGCACGTGAAGGTCCGAATCGTTGGGATTCTGAAGGCGCAGAACGAGTTCGAACCGCTGCGAAAGCGCGCCGCCGCCAATGGGACGGATATCTTCGACGAAGACCCGCGGCCGTTCGACGCCGATCGTTGAGCAAGCGCCGACTACGACGAGGGCTGCGATCGCTACGCTGCGCGCGATCTGTATGAGCAATGCCTTTGGTCCCGGCCGGTCGCGGTGGGTCACGTTGTCATCTCCTGTTCGTCCGCGGCCATCGCAGACGTTGGCCATTCTGCACACAATGAAATTCCGATGCCATTCATTTCGATTTCATGCCGATGGCTCGGACCTTCAAGTTTGGTGGTGCCTCATGGGCGCCGCTACCACCGGCGCTGGGGTGCCGCCCATCGGGAGGGCTCCGGCTGGGTTTGGCCGGATTTGGGGCGCGGTCTAGAGTGCCTGGCGGAACAACATCGGGGTCCGAAACCCGCCCGGTATGACGCGTCCGAAGACGGCGATTTGAGACCGGCACGGTCGGCCGGCGAACTGGCTCTTCCCGGCTCCGCGAAGAATCCGAAAATCTTAGGGTTTGCAAGCAGTTTTCGCTTGAAAAGCTCACCCGCGAAGCCCTATATCCGGCGCTCCCGGGCACCGCGCCGGGTCATCTACTGGTTGGGGAGGTCGCAGATGACATCTGCAAATCACGCCCTCTTCCAATTGGGGATGGACTTGGAACCGATTTCAAGCACCGCCCGAACGGAAGAACTGCTCACGCAAAGCGAATCCGCGCCCTCGGGCGACGACCGCAAGGACTATTTCGTCGAACGCGACGGCATCGAATTCGCCGGCACCCATTTGATTATCGATCTGATCGGCGCCGACCGCCTCGACGACCTCGGTTACGTCGAGCAGACGCTGCGCGACTGCGTCGAAGCCGCGAAGGCAACCCTGTTGCATATCCACCTGCACCACTTTACGCCCAACGGCGGCGTGTCCGGTGTGGCCGTGCTGGCGGAATCCCATATCAGCATTCATAGCTGGCCGGAACGTGGTTTCGCCGCGCTCGACATATTCATGTGCGGCGACGCCGAGCCCCAGCGTGCGGTCGAAGTGATCCGCGCCGCCTTCGCGCCGACGCGTATCGTCGTCTCCGAACATCTCCGCGGCAAAGGAGCCTGACCATGGCCTGGATGGTCGAAACCCTGCATGACGGGGTCCGCATGCAGGTCGAGGCGGAGTCGGTGCTCTACGACAGCGCCACCGAGCATCAGCGGCTGGTGATCTTCGACAACCCGACCCTGGGCCGGGTCATGATGCTCGATGATATCGTCCAGACCACCGAGGCCGATGAGTTCGTCTATCATGAAATGTTGGCCCACGTTCCTCTGCTGGGCCATGGCGACGCCCGCACGGTCTTGATTATCGGCGGCGGTGACGGTGGCACGCTCGAGGAGGTCCTGAAGCACAAGACCGTCGACAGGGCGACCCTGGTCGAGATCGACCGCGCCGTGGTCGATATCAGCCGCGAGTATTTGCCGACGATTTGCGGCGGTGCGTTCGATGATCCGCGCACCGACCTGGTGATCGATGACGGCGTGGCCTTCGTCGGCCGCGACGGCGAACGCTATGACGTCATGATCATCGATTCGACCGACCCTGTCGGTCCTGGCGAGGCCCTGTTCTCGGGCCAATTCTATGCCGCTTGCAAGAACCGCCTCAATCCCGGCGGCGTGCTGGTGACCCAAAACGGTGTCCCGTTTTATCAGGGCGACGAATTGACCGCGACGGCGCGAGGCCTGCGCCCGATATTTCGCGACGTTTCCTGTTACTTGGCGGCGGTGCCGATGTATGTCGGCGGAGTCATGGCGTTCGGTTGGGCGAGCGACGATAGCGATTTGAGGTCGGTTTCCGCGGCGACTTTGGAGACGCGGTTCGCCGCCGCCGATATCGCCACCCGATACTATACGCCGGCCGTTCATAGCGGCGCCTTTGCAGTCCCGCCCTATATCGCCGCCCTGATGGGCAACCAAAGCGGATCGGCTTAGCCAACGGCGCGGGCGCGTGGCGCTCGACCTTGCGCCGCCGCTCCTCTTGGGTCTCAATGCTGGCGCCATGATACGTCCCCTCAGATTCGTTCGCCGTCTCGCGCTGGGTCTGATCTTGTTGCTATTGCTGGGGCCCATCCTGATGATCGCGATCTATCGGGTTCTCCCGGTGCCGATCACGCCACTCATGGTGATCCGTTTGGTCGAGGGCGAGGGACTGCGCAAGTCCTGGGTCCCGCTTGACCGCATCTCGGCCTACGTGCCGGAAGGCGTTATTGCCGCCGAGGATAATTTGTTCTGCAGCCACGGCGGCTTCGATTGGGATGCCTTGGAGAACGAAGTGGGGCGAGCGTTTTCCGGCGAGCGACCGCGCGGCGCCAGCACCATTACCATGCAGGTGGCGAAGAACCTGTTCCTTTGGCCCGGGCGGGACATTGTCCGCAAGGTCGCCGAAGCGTATCTGACGCTCGTAATCGAAGCGCTTTGGGACAAGCGGCGAATCATGGAGGTGTATCTGAATATAGCGGAGTGGGGGCAGGGGGTTTTCGGCGTCGAAGCGGCCGCCCAGATAAATTTCCGCACCTCGGCGAATTCGGTGTCGCGGCGCGAAGCGGCGTTGCTCGCCGCTGCCCTACCCAATCCGCGTGTTTACAATGTCAATCCACCGTCTCCCTATGTCGCCGAACGGGCGATCAAATTGAAACGGCGTATGAGTCAATTGGGGCCTCACTTCGATTGCTTGCGATAGGCGCCGGCCGGCCGAAAACCCGCGCCGCGCCGGGGTCATTAATCGTTCCGTTGCAACGAACGAACCGTCTTTTCCGCCTCGGCAACGAATGCCGCATCCGCCTCCTTGGCGGCGGACGCTTCCTTGCCACTGAAAATGGATCCGATCTTCCGAAACAGAGCCCGCACCCCGCGCCAGATCTTCGGCAACAGCCAGATCAGCAAGAGCACGAAGATGATGACGATGCCGATCCACATGATCGGATAGTTCAAGGCGAGCCACAACCCACCGAAGACCATGAGGTCCTCGCTGACCGAGGCGCCCCAGTTGGTGAACGGCTCGGGCGAGGCGTTAATCATGAGGCGGGTTCCGGCCTTGACCGAATGGGTCGACGCGGCCAGCGTGCCGCCGGCAATCGCCGCCGCGAGCTCGGCGCCAGGTCCGAGCTCTCCGACCGCGCCCGCGGCCAACACCGCGCCTGCCGGAATGCGGACGAATGTCTGAATGGCGTCCCACCCGCTGTCGACGCCGGGCACCTTGTCGGCGAAAAACTCGACGACGTACATGAAACACGCCGCGGCGATGACAATCGGATCCTGGAGAATCAGCAGATCGGGCGGCAGGGCGATGTTCCCGGTCGCGCCCAGAATTCCGAGCATTCCGATTGTGGCATAGAGATTGATGCCGCTGGCCCAGGCCACCCCCATGGTGACGGCAATGATTTCGACGATACCCATCGTTCATCCCGCATTCAGTTTCGCCGGTCTATTCCTAGGTGGCGTTCGCCGGAATTATTTCCAGCGTTTTTTGATCGATACGGTTGGATCGAAGTAAGGCGCCGGTACTTCGTTTTTGGTATCATGACTTCAATGTGAGCAGCTCGGAGGTATGAAAATGGGCAAGATTCCAACACTCGTTCTCGCCGTGTTTTTGGCCCTTTCCGTCGCATCGGTGTCCGACGCCAAGAACGAAAAGAACAAGGGCAATCAGGGAAACCAAGGAAATCAGGGCGGCAGCGTCGATGTGACGATTCCGGGAACGAATACGGGTGTCACGATCACGTCGTCCGGGCTTCCGGTCATAACCCAGTCCGATATTGATATCATCCGCAATTTTTATCGCAGCGACCCGAACGCGTTCGGCGGTGCCGTCAAGCCGCTGCCACCCGGAATCGCGAAGAATCTCGCGCGTGGGAAACCAATCCCGCCAGGCATCGCCAAGACCCGGTTCCCCAACGGATTGACTTCCCAGCTACCGTATTATCAGGGATATGAATGGACGATGGCGGGCAATGACGTTCTTCTGATTGCTCAGGCGACCAACGTCATTGTCGATTTGTTCAAGAACTCGTTCTGAGGTGCGGCCGCGACGCGGGCATTCACGGAATGAGTTGTTGGACAATTGCCGGGCGTGGTGCAGCGACGGGCCGTTATTCGATGCGCGTGACCGTATCGATTAGTGCTTGATAGCGGCGTTGGCGGTCTCGCCGACGGAGACTGTGGACGTTTCGTGATGGCATTCGTCGGTCATGCCGAGCGCCGACATCGCAGTAAGCATCAGCACCACCATGAAACCCAAGCTGGCAGCCATAATGCGCCGGAAATACGGAATGGAGTGGGCCATGGTCCTGGTCTCCGTCCTAACCCTCAATGCCGAGGACCGAACTATCTTCCATGAACCAACGGGAATCTGTGATTCTTGTCACGTCAACGACAAAATTTTATCGTTTGGTTCTGCCAACAACCTAGTGTGGAATTGAACCGCAGGAATTCGGAATACCGGACGTGTCTTAGTTGATCTGTCCGCATGCGAATGCGGACAGCGACGTGGGCATGTCGGTAATAGGGTTCGGGCGCAAAGAGTGGCGCCGACGGTCATGTATGCCCATCTATTACAAGCGGCGTGAAGTTGGAATCCGGGGTCGATTACCAACGCTCACGAGCATCAAAGTATGATTATTATAACTTTTTTAAAACAATAACTTATGTTATCTACTTTGATTGATATATTAGCATAGCGCGACGCGATAGAATGCGGCTTCGAATTAACAAGGCAGCCATTACGATGGCCGGTGCGCCCAAACGCCGGTTTTGGTTGATTGGGTTGCCCATTCTTATTGTCGTCGTCGCCGGCGCATTCGCCGGGTACCTTCATGCGACCCGCCCGATCCTTAATCCAGCGGTCCCGGAGGAACGGGAATGGACCGTCGAGATCATGGTCGGCGCGGCGGTCGACCGGCAACCGATGCTGACCGCCTTTGGCGAGATCGTCGCCGGCCGCGAGGTCGACCTAAGACCTTTGGTCGCCGGACCGGTCGTCGAAGTCGGGGCCAACTTTCACAATGGTGGCATCGTTCGGCAGCGCGAATTACTGATCGCGATCGACCCGTTCGACTATCAGGCCGCGGTCGACGAGGCGAATGCCGAAATTGCCGAGGCCGAGGCCCGGCTCGACGAAATCCAGGCTGATATAGACGCCCAACAAGCAATGCTGGCGACCGACCGCGAGCAACTCGCGCTTCGGGAAAAGGAGCTGCAAAGACGCAAGACCTTGCTCGACAAGGGGTCGGGATCGAAGAAGTCCCATGACGATGCGGTGATCGCACGAAACGAGGAACGACAACGTGTCCTGAGCGCCCACCGCGATATCGAGATGTTGTCGGCCCGCGCCGAACAGCAGGCAGCCACGATCCTTCGGTCGCGGGTCCAATTGCGCCGCGCCGAACGTGACCTCGAAGAAACCAAGCTGATCGCGCCCTTTGATGGTTTTCTTGCCGATACCGACATAGCGATCGGCAAACGCGTCGGGACCGGTGATCGTGTCGCGCGTCTCTACGATGCCGGCGGCTTGGAGGCTCGCTTCCATTTGAGCGACACCCAGTTCTCCCGTCTCTTGGCGAGCGGTGGAATTGACGGCCGGCCGGCACAGGTGACATGGCGTGTCGGCGACCGGGAGACCGCCTATGACGCCGTTTTGAGGCGGTCGGAAGGGCGCATCGAAGCGTCCAGCGGCGGCATCGAGTTCTACGCTGAGATTGCCGGAACGGGTCCGGATACGCTGTTGCGGCCCGGCGCGTTTGTCGAGATACAGATACCCGATCGACGCTATCACGACGTTTACCTCATACCGGAATACGCGATCCATCCCGGATCGACGATCTATGTCGTTGGCGATGACGATCGATTGATCGGCGAACACGGGGAAATCCAATTGCGGGACGGCGATCGGTATTTGGTCCAGGGCGATTTCGAAGGTCGCCGGATCGTGGTGACCGACTTCGCCGAGATCGGGCCAGGCCTGCTGGTCAAAGTCGCACGATGACCGGTGATGGGCTGATCGGTCTCTTTGCGCGGCACAGGACGGCGGCCAATCTGCTCATGGTGCTGATGATTGTGGTCGGTCTGTTCGCGCTTTATCGCCTGACCACGCAGTTCTTTCCCGAATTCGGCATCGATATTATCCGCGTTTCTGTCGTCTGGCCCGGCGCCAGCGCGGAGGATGTCGACAGCAATATCGTGCAGGCCATCGAGCCGGAGGTCCGCTTTATCGATGGTGTCGACAAGGTGTCGTCGACCTCGACGGAAGGTGCGGCGAACATCGTCATCGAGTTTGTCACCGGCACCGATATGCAAGCCGCCCTGTCGGACGTAGAAGCGGCGGTCGGGCAGGTGAGGACGCTTCCCGAAGAGAGCGAACGGCCGATTATTAGCCGCATCGTCCGCTACGAGACAATCATGCGGCTGGTCATTTCCGGGCCCTATTCGGAAAGAGCACTCAAATCGTTCGCCAAACGCATACGCGATGATTTGCTCGAGCGCGGTATCGACCGGGTCACCATCTCGGGTGGGCGCGACGAGGAAATAACGGTCGAAGTAACGCCCGCCACGCTGCGGCGGTTTGACCTTACGCTCGGCGACGTCGCTCGACGCATCGACGAGACCTCGATCGATCTGCCGCTCGGCGTGGCCGGGGGAGGGGCGGAGCGGCAATTGCGCAGCCTCGGACTGGTCAAGGATGCGCGGGGAATCGGCGAGATCGAGATCAAATCTCTTCCGAACGGGCAGAAGGTCTACCTTCGCGATATTGCTCGGGTCCAAGAAAATTTCGACGATGACGATCACGAACTGCGCCGCCGCGGCGACGTGGCCATCGATCTCAATGTTCAGCGGGCGTTGTCCAATGACGCCTTGGAGCTCGCCGAACACGCCAACACATACCTTGATGAGGTCGTGCCATCGTTTCCGCCCAACCTGCGTATCGAAAAACACGATATCGCCGTCGAGCTGATCGAAAGCCGTATCAATCTGTTGTTGCGGAATGGTGTCGGGGGCCTGATCCTGGTTCTGCTCATTTTGTTCATTTTTCTCAACGGCCCGGTCGCATTTTGGGTGGCCGTCGGGATCCCGGTATCGATCATGGCCGCGTTGGCCTTCATGCTGGCCACCGGGCAATCCATAAACATGGTCAGCCTGTTCGGCTTGATCATGGTCATCGGGATCGTGGTCGACGACGCGATCGTTGTCGGTGAACACATCGAATCCCGCTATCGGCACGGGATGCCGCCGCTTGAAGCCGCGATAACCGGCGCTAGGCGCATGGCCGGCCCGGTGACCAGCGCCTCGTTGACGACCATCGCCGCATTCATTCCGCTGCTCGTAATCTCCGATATCATCGGCCAGATTATCGCCGCCATACCAATGGTGGTCATTGCCGTGGTGCTGGCCAGCCTGGTCGAGTGCTTTCTCGTGCTACCCGGACATCTCCATCATTCCTTGGTGCGGCATCGCGAATTCTTGCCGCGGTTCCGCCGCGCCTTCGACCTCGCTTTCGAGCGTTTCCGCGACGGGACGTTTCGGCGCTGGATCTCTATCGCGCTGGCATGGCGATATTCGACCCTGGCGTGCGCCGTTGGAGCGTTGATCGTGGCTATCGGCATCGTCGGCGGCGGCCGCGTCGGGTTCATCTTTTTTCCATCACCCGAGGCCGATCGGATCTATGCGAATTTCGAACTCTCGGTCGGCGCGCCGCGGGACAGGACATTGGCCATGCTGGCCGAGCTCGAAGATTCGCTGGCGCGCGCCGAGGATAAACTAACCGGCGGCGATGGCGGGCTGGTTCATATCAATCTCTCCGCTATCGGGACGACGATGGGACGTGCCAGCCTGTCGGGCGGCGGCAGTGGCGACAATATCGGCGGGATGACCGTCGAGCTGGTGCCATCCGACCTGCGTGACATCCGAACCTCGGCGGTGATAGATGCGTGGCGCGAGGAGATCCGGCCGATTGCCGGGGTCACGGAAATGTCGATCCTGGCTGCTCAGGCGGGGCCGCCGGGACGCTGGATCCACGTCGATATTTCGGGGCAGGACACCGCCGCGCTCAAAACGGCATCGGACGACCTCAAACGGCTGCTCGATGCCTATCCGGGCGTCAGTGACGTCGACGACAATCTCCCCTACGGCAAGCCCGAGATCATTCTCGAGGTGACGCCCAAGGGCAAGGCGATGGGATTTACGACCAGCTCCGTCGGGCGGCAAGTACGAAATACGTTCGAAGGTGCCATCGCCACGCGTTTTCCGCGCGGCGATGAAGAAGTGCTGGTTCGCGTTCAGTTTGCCGACGAGGATACCGGCCCGGGTGCGCTCGATATCCTCTATTTGCGTAATCCGTCAGGTATCGAGGTGCCGCTTTCGGAGATCGTGACGCTACGCGAAAAGCGGGGATTTGCTCAGGTCTACCGCGAGAACGGCTCGCGCCGGGTCGCCGTAACCGGAGAACTCGATACCGAACGCGGCGACCTCAACGAGATAAAGTCCCAACTCGAGCAAGGTCCGCTGGCCGACCTCGCCTCACGCTACGGCGTGGAGTTCAGCTTTGGCGGCAAGGCAGAAGAACAGGCGCAGACGTTCGGCGACATGAGGATCGGCGCATCCGTCGCGCTGGTTTTGATCTACATCATTCTGGCATGGATGTTCGCCAGCTACTCGCGGCCTCTCGTCGTCATGTCGATCATTCCGTTTGGCTTTGTCGGCGCCTTGATCGGGCATCTGCTGCTGGGCTTCGACCTCACAATTCTGAGCATGATTGCGTTGGTCGGCCTGTCCGGGATTGTCGTCAACGATTCGATCATCCTGGTCAGCACCATCGACGAGCGATTGGCCAGCGGCGAGGATGCCTTTCAGGCCATTGTCGACGGCACCTGCGACCGCCTGCGGGCGGTGATACTGACCTCGGCAACGACGATCGGCGGCCTGACGCCGCTGCTCTTCGAGACCAGCCTGCAGGCGCAGTTCCTGATCCCGATGGCGGTGACCTTGGTATTCGGCCTCCTCGGTACGACGCTGCTGGTCTTGTTCGTGGTTCCGGCCCTGATTGGCATCCAATCCGATTTCGGCCGGTGGCTGCGGCCGCGGCGGGGTCACCGACCGGCGCCCCTCCACGCCGGCGAATAAACAGGCTAAACAAAGAATCCCGAAGACCTCATGCCGGCGTCGGACCGATTGGCGGTCGGCCGATGCGTTCGGCGCCGGTCCCGAGGTGGCGTTCGCAGGCCAGGGCGACCGCGAGAAGCCGTTCCTCCTGGCCGAGCCGGGCGACCAAATGCAGTCCAACCGGCATGCCCGCATGATCGAGGGCGACCGGCATCGTGATCGCGCATAGATTCAGATAATTCACCATGCCGGTGTTACGCAGAATCATAAAGTTGTGTTTCCGGTATCCCTCGCCGGTCGCGACCTCTTCGACCGTCGGCGGCGTAATCGGTATGGTCGGGGTGATGAAAATATCCACGTCGCGCATGCGTGCCGCCACCGCGGCGCCCAACGCGTTCAAGCGCGTGACGCAATTCGAGAAGTCGGCCGCGGTGACCTCGCCGGCCGGGCCCATCCTGGTCCCGACATTGGGATCCAATGTTTCCATGTGGTCGGACAGTTCGGTCGAGAGGAAGGCGTAGAGATCGGGGGCGATGCGGATACCTTGCCGAAACAGGTCATAGGCCTCGGCGGTCTCCGGCATGGCATGATCGCTGAATCGGGCGCCACCATTCTTGAGTTCGCCGATCGCCGCCTCGACACCTTCGGCGATCCCCGGCGAACAGTTCTCCCAATAGAATGGGTCGCCGTAGCCGATATGGAGATCCGCGACCTCGAGGCGCGGCAGCCAGGCGTCGAACGCGGCGGTGTCACCCCATTTGGGATCGAAGGCGGCGAAGGCATAGGCCGCGTCGGCGACCGACCGGGTCAGCGGTCCCGGGGTGTCGAGCGTCGGGCTCAGCGGAACAATGCCCGTCAACGGCCACCGGCCGGCGCCGGTCTTGAGGCCGACATTCCCGGTCACACTTGCCGGAATGCGAACCGAGCCGCCAGTGTCGGAGCCCAGTGCAATCATCGCCGAACCTTCGCACAGGCTGACGCCGGCCCCGGCGCTCGAACCACCGGGAACCCGGTGCGCCGTCGCGTCCCAAGGATTACGCGGCACCGGATGGTGGGGATTGGTGCCGATACCGCCGAACGCAAATTCAACGGTATGGGTCTTGCCCATTACGATCCCAACCTGCTCGCGCAATCGACTTACGATCGGACCCTCGGTTTCCCACTTCTCGGGTAACGGCTTGGCCGAACCGGCGTAGGTGCGGAATCCGTGGACGCCATAGAGGTCCTTGATGGAAATCGGCAACCCGAACAACGGCCGCAATGGCGCGCCGACGTCGCGGTAGCTGTCGGCGACCTTGGCTTGCGCCCGCGCGTGCTGCGGATTCCAGTCGCGATAGGCGTCGAGCGCGCTGCCATCTCCGTCATGCCGTTCGATCGCCTCCTCGACGACATCGGCAACGCGCAGGGATCCGTCGCGATAGCGCTCGGCAATGGTGGCAATCGGTTGGTCGAGCAATCGGGTCATCCTGTATCCTTTGTAACGCGCCGCCTGCGGTCTTCGAGTGCCGCATCTTCAATTCTTATCCGATACCAGATCAGGGCACCATTGAGGACCGAAAACACGAGCGCGATTTGCCAGGCGCCGAAGACCAAAGGCAATACGGCGATTTCCCCCGCAACGATGATGTAGTTGGGATGTCGGACGTGACGATAGGGGCCGCGTTCGACGAGGGGCGCGCCGGGGACGGTGATGATTCGAGTGGTCCAGAAGCGGCCAAGGCTGACGATTACCCACACGCGACCGGCCTGCAGGGCACAGAAAAGTGCCAGCCAACCCCATTCGATGGGGGCAGCCGGCGGGACCGCGAAGAAGAGGGCCACGAGCCAGGCGCCATGAAGGGCCATGAACGACGGGTAATGTCCGGCGCCGAATTCGACGCCACCGACGGCGAGCAGGTTCTTGCGATTGCGGGCGGCAAGAACGAGCTCGGCGGCGCGCTGGATAGCCACCAGCAGAACGATGATCTGCGGCCAGCCCACGCTTCAGGCGTCGAGTGTAAGGAATTCGGCGGTGAATCCTGGGCCGAGCGCCGATAGCAAATGGCGCCCCGAAATTCCCTTCTTCAAGGCCCGCTCGAGAACGAAGAGCACGGTCGCCGCCGACATATTACCGTAACTGCGCAGGATCTCGCGGGCGTCGTGCATGGCGCCCCGGGGAAGACCCAGAACATGCTCCAATGCGTTGAGGACCTTTTCCCCACCCGGGTGGCAGATGAAGCCGTCGTAGTCGGCGAGAACGCGTCCGCGGCCGTCCAAATAGCTGTTCAGCGCATCGCCCAACCGGTCGTGAACGAGGGCCGGAATATCGCGCGAGAACAAGACACCGAAACCGTCATCCTCGATCTGCCAGCCCATGACGTCGAGCGATCCCGGCCAGGTGTATTCACCCGAATCGACGAGCGCAGGACCGTCATCGCCGATCGCGATGACCGCCGCCGCGGCACCATCCCCGAACAGCGCAGTCGCGATGATGTTGCTCTTTGACAGATCGTCGCGGCGAAACGTCAGGCCACAGAGTTCGACCACCACGAAGAGAACCTTGCACCCCGGCTCGGCGCCCGCCAGGTTCGCCGCCCGGGCCAATCCGACGACGCCACCACCGCACCCGAGGCCGAAGATTGGCAATCGCGTGACGTCGCGGCGCAGGCCCATGCAGTCGATCAAGAGCGCATCGAGACTTGGCGTCGAAATGCCTGACGTCGACACGGCAACCACGGCGTCCACATCGTCGATGCGCAGCCCGGCATTGCCGATCGCATCGCTCGCCGCCCGTTCCGCCAATTCAACGGCATTTTCGACGAACAATCGGTGACGGTCCTTCCACCCGTGGTCCTGGGTGTACCAGTCCAGGGGCACACAGGAATACCGCGTCTCGATCCCTGCATTCGCGTAGACCGGAAGCATACGGTCGATGGCGCTCGTTCGATCCGGAAAGATCGATTTCGCGAACGCGCAGACATCCGCTTGGCGGAGAACATGACGCGGGTTCGCGGTCGCCAAGGATACTAATCGAGGGACATCGGAAATGGAATGACCGGCTCGTTTCGAGATACGTCTCGACAATAGGTATTGGCTGAAACCCGGAATGTCTCTAACTACACGAAAAGTTTATCGGCGCTCGACACGGCCGACCTCCGAGCAGGCGGGGGAAACCGGAGCGAAACCGCCAATAGGCGCCGAGCGAGGGCGACGTCATGTTTGAGGGATTCGATCACGGTCGTTGCGAGACCACGGAAACGACGATCAACTACCGCATTAAGGGTAGTGGGCCACCTTTGCTGTTGCTGCACGGCTATCCGCAGACGCATGTCATGTGGCACAAGGTCGCGCCTGACCTGTCGCTTGATTTCACCACGATTCTGCCCGACCTGCGCGGCTACGGCGACAGCGGCTGTCCGCCCTCGACACTCGATCATTCGAGTTATTCGAAGCGTGCAACCGGAAACGACATGATCGAGCTCATGTCGACGCTCGGGTTCGAAGCCTTCATGGTTGCCGGTCATGATCGTGGCGGACGCGTCGCGCACAGAATGGCGTTGGATCATTCCGAGCGCATCGAACGCGCGGCGGTGCTCGATATCGTTCCGACCTACAAGCTATTCGCTTCGACAAATCAACGCTTCGCCACCGGATACTACCACTGGTTCTTCCTGATCCAGCCGGATGGCCTGCCGGAGCGATTGATTGGCAACGATCCCGAGTATTATTTGCGCATGAAAATGAACGGCTGGAGCGCAACTATGGACGGGTTCACCGAGGAGGCGATTGCCGAATACATTCGCTGTTTTTCGAACCCGGCTGTCATCCACGCCAGTTGCGAGGATTATCGCGCCGCGGCAACCATCGACCTCGAGCACGATGCAGCCGATTTGGACCGCAAGATCGCCTGCCCGTTGCTGGTGCTCTGGGGCAAGAAAGGCATGATGGACGCCCAGTTCGACGTCCTCGAGACATGGCGCGAACGAGCCAAGCAGGTGACAGGTCAGGCGTTGCCCTGCGGCCACTACCTGCCGGAGGAGGCGGCCGCGGAAACGCTCGCCGCGTTCCGCCGCTTCTTCCGTGATAGGGTCTTGTAGACTGCCGCCGGGGTCCCCATGATAGATTTGGTTGAATTGCGTCCATATGAGAGGCGTCGTGGCAAAGCGTAAGAGCCCTGAAAAGGATGCTCCCCCGACCGAGGTCGATACGCCAGCTCAAGGTGAGACGGACGACATAGGGAAGGGTAAGAACAGTCTCCAAGTCGGGATGGGCGCCCGGTTGCGCGCCTATTTCCTCGCTGGAATTCTGGTCACCGCCCCATTCGCGGTAACGCTCTACCTCGCTTGGGTGTTGGTGAGTTTCGTCGATTCCCGGGTCACTCCCCTGATCCCGGCAAAATACAATCCCGAGACCTACTTGCCGTTCTCTCTGCCTGGCCTGGGGCTTGTCGTCCTCATCGTCGCCCTGACCCTCGTCGGCTCGATGACGGCGGGTTTGGTCGGCCGCATATTCATTCGCACCAGCGAGCGCGTTCTCAATCGGATGCCGATCATTCGAAGCGTCTATGGCGCCGCGAAACAAATCTTCGAAACTGTCCTGGCCCAGCAATCGAACGCCTTTCGCGAGGTCGCGCTGTTCGAATATCCGCGGCCCGGATGCTGGGCAATCGGATTCGTCACAAACTACCAACAAGGCGGCATCGAACGGTACATCGAAGACGATCTGGTCAGCATCATGCTGCCGACCACGCCGAACCCGACATCGGGTTATCTCTTGTTCGTGCCGAAACGCGACATAATCATTCTCGATATGACCATCGAGGAAGCGATGAAGCTGGTCATATCCGGCGGCATCGTGCTGCCGGATCACCAGGTCCGCAGGCTGCGCGAAGAGCGGCGCAAGCCCGACGCCGCCTAGCGGCGCCTACCCGGAGCGCAAATAGGTCACGGCAACGTCCCGTTCGAACAGATAGAGTAGGGTGCGCAAGGCGGTCCCGCGGTCCGATTTCAGCTGCGGATCGCGCTCGAGCGCGAGTTTCGCGTCATCGCGCGCGGCGGCCAAAAGCTCGCCGTGAACCGAGAGGTCGGCGAGGTGGAAGTCGGGCAGTCCGCTTTGCCGTGTCCCCAATACTTCGCCCGCGCCGCGCAATTTCAGATCCTCCTCGGCAATGCGGAAGCCGTCGTCGGTCTCGCGCATGATCTTCAAGCGCTTGCGCGCAGTATCGGACATCCCGCTTGCGTAGAGCAAAAGGCAGGCCGAGGCCTGCTCACCGCGCCCAACGCGGCCGCGCAATTGGTGGAGTTGGGCCAATCCGAAACGCTCGGCATGCTCGACTACCATGATCGTCGCAGCCGGGACGTCGACGCCGACCTCGATCACCGTCGTGGCCACCAGAATATCCGTCGAGCCGGCCGCAAAGGCGGCCATCACCCGATCCTTCTCTTTCCCCTTCATGCGTCCATGGACGAGACCGACGCGATCGCCGAACAGCGATACGAGGTGGTCGTAGCGCTCCGTCGCGGCGGCGAGATCGACGACCTCCGAATCCTCGACCAAAGGACATACCCAATAGACCTTGTCGCCGCCGTCGAGCGCCCGTCCGACTGCCGCCACCACGTCTTCGAGACGGCTAAGCGAGACCGTGCGGGTCGTGACCGGGCGCCGCCCGGCAGGTTTTTCACTGAGCCGAGAGACGTCCATATCGCCGTAGGCAGCGAGCAATAGTGTCCGCGGGATCGGTGTCGCGGTCATGACCAGGATATCCACGCCGCGTCCTTTGCCGGCCAGCATCATGCGTTGGTGAACACCGAACCGGTGCTGCTCGTCGACCACCGCGAGCGCAAGATCCTTGAACGCGATGTCGTCCTGAAACAAAGCATGGGTTCCGACGACGAGCGGAATGTCGCCGTCCTTGATTCGCTCGACAATCGACGTCCGGGCCTTGCCGCGATCGCGCCCGGTCAGGAGTACGACGTCGACCCCCAGTGAATCGGCGAGCGGCTTGATGGTCGCAAAATGCTGGCTCGCCAGGATTTCAGTCGGTGCCATCAGAGCGGCCTGGCGGCCAACTTCGACCGCGTTGAGCATCGCCATCAAGGCGACCACCGTCTTGCCGCTTCCGACATCGCCCTGGAGCAACCGCAGCATCCGATTATCCGACGCCAGGTCCGCGACGATATCGGCAACCGCCTGGCGTTGAGAAACGGTAAGCGTAAAGGGCAGGATGCTTTCCACGTCCGATCGCATGCGGCCGTCCCCGGCGGTGCTGCGGCCCCGTTGACGGCGGACCTGAGCGCGGACCAGGAGCAGGGCAAGCTGGCTCGCCAAAAGCTCGTCGTAAGCGAGGCGGGCACGCGCCGGCGATTGCGGAAGAAGATCGTTCTCGTGCTCGGGCGAATGTGCCTGGATTACGGATTCGCGCCACCCGGCCCAGGCCTGCTGGCGGCGCCACGCCGGATCGATCCATTCGGCGAGTTCCGGTGCCACCGCCAATGCGTTATGTACGGCGCGGCCCATGACCTTCAGCGACAAGCCGGCGGTGAGCCCATAGACCGGTTCGACGCCCGCCAGCGACGCCAAGTCGTCGACCGTCCCGATATGGTCCGGATGGGTCATCTGGAGTTGACCGCCATAGGCCTCGATCGTCCCGCTGACGATGCGAACTTCACCCGGGGGGAGCGCCTTGGACAGATAGTCGGGCCGCGCATGGAAGAATATCAGAATGAGCTCTCCGGTCTCATCGGCGCATCGGACGCGGTAGGGCTGACGCGCCGCCCGAGACGGCCGATGATCCAGGACTCGCACGGTCATGGTGGCGATCGAACCGACCCGAGCTTCGGCAATTTTGGGGCTGTAGCTGCGATCGATCAGACCGGTTGGAAGGTGCCACAACAAATCGACAACACGGGCGCCCGCGACCTTTTCGATCAATGCGGCAACACGGGGACCGACGCCGCCGAGCGTCGTGATGGGAGCGAACAGGTCGAACAAAAGGGCCGGGCGCATGACACTTCACAGCATAGCTGACAGTACGACGCGCAGGCTCTATATCCTACGCGGACCAAACAGGCGGGCAATATGGCATCAGACGACGCGATACGCCGCAAAAGACTCTTGTTTCGCTGCTGGCACCGGGGTACGCGCGAGATGGATTTGATGCTGGGCCGGTTCGCGACACGAAACCTAAGCACTTTCGACAGCGGCCAGTTGGACCGGTTCGAGCGCCTGCTCGAGAATAGCGACCCCGATCTCTACAACTGGATCACCGGCCGAGAGTCGCCGCCGCCAGCCGAGGCCAGCGACGTTCTACATCTGCTAATCAACTTTAAGTTCAGTGAGTAATAGTTTGTTTAACAATAATTTATTCTCTGAACTATCGGGGATTGTTACGGTCGGCCGGGCGCCTGAGGGCGTCGACGCGCAAGTCCTTGCCGAGATCGCCGATAAGGCGGCACCGCACCCGGTACTCCATATCGCCCGGGACGACGTCCGTATGAGCCAGTTACGGGACCTGATCGGTTACTTCTCACCCGGTCTCACCTGTTTGACGATCCCGGCCTGGGACTGCCTGCCTTACGATCGCGCGTCGCCGCATGGCACGGTAGCCGCGCACCGTGTGTCGACCCTGAGTAAGCTGGCCGATCGGCGCGACGACGAGGCGGATCCGTTGGTTGTCGTCACCACCGTCAGCGCTGTCCTACAGCGCGTACCCCCGCCGCCGATCCTCGCCAATGCGACCTTCGAGCTGGCTTCGGGCGCGGAACTCGATCGCGATCTGCTCCAGACCTTTCTTGCAAGTAATGGCTACTACCGCGCCGAGACCGTGCGCGAGCCGGGCGAATATGCGATCAGGGGAGGCATCGTAGATATCTTTCCGACCGGGGAGCCCGAGCCGATTCGGCTCGACTTGTTCGGCGACACCATCGAAGGCATGCGTGCCTTCGATCCGTTGAGCCAGCGTACCCTGCGAAAACGGAAAATGCTCACCTTGCGCCCGGTCAGCGAGCTTGTCTTCAGTTCCGAATCGATTACACGTTTTCGCACCGGATATCGGGAGCTCGCGGGGCGGGCGGTCGATTCCGACCCCTTCTACGAAGCGGTCAGCGCCGGCCGCCGCCATCCCGGCATGGAGCATTGGCTGCCGTTGTTCTATCCACAGCTATCGACGCTCTGCGACTACCTGCCCGGCGCGGTGATGTCGTTCGATCCCCAGTTTGAAGAAGCCCGCGTGGCGCGGTGGGAGTTGATCGAGGAATATTACGAAGCGCGGCGGACCCACGACACCGGTGCGCCCGATGACCGGGCTTACTATCCGGTGCCGATCGGTACTCTCTTTCTCGACGAGACCGATTGGCGGACATTGATCGGCGAGCGGCCCCGGGTCCGGCTTAGCCCCTATGCGGAACCCGATGCCGTCGATGCCGGCGGCCGCGTCGGTCGTGATTTTGCCCCCGAGCGCAACAGCCCCGATACCAATCTCTACGATGCCGCCGTAGCGTATATCACCGAATTGCGGGACACCGGGCGCCGCGTGGTCGTCGCGGCCTTCAGCGAGGGATCCCGTGAACGGCTCGGCCATATCTTGAACGCCCATGGACTGGGTGTCCTTCGGTCTGCCGATTCGTGGCCGGATATCGTCAACGGATCGACGGCTTCCGTGACCCTGAGCGTGCTCCCGCTGGAGCATGGGTTCGAACGCGGCGAAATCGCCATTATCAGCGAGCAGGACATTCTCGGTGATCGGCTGTCACGTGCCGCGAAGCGCCGCCGACGCCCGGAGGATTTCATCAGGGAAGTGTCGACGCTCACCGCGGGCGACCTGGTCGTCCATGCGGAGCATGGGATTGGGCGGTTCAAGGGTCTGGAGACGATCGAGGTCGATGGCGCCCCGCACGACTGTCTGCACCTCGTTTACGACGGCGGCGACAAGCTGTTCTTGCCCGTCGAGAACCTCGATGTCGTGTCGCGGTTTGGCTCGGAGACGGCGACCGTCACCCTGGACCGGCTCGGCGGAGCCGGCTGGCAGGCACGCAAATCGAGGGTCAAGGGGCGCCTCGCCGACATTGCCGAGTCGCTGATCAGGATTGCCGCCCAGCGGGCACTAAAGAAGATCACGCCGATGCAAATCGACAGCGGGCTTTACGACGAATTCTGCTCGCGCTTCGCCTTCGCGGAAACCGAGGACCAGGCGCGGTCGATCGAGGATACGCTTAGCGATCTCGCCAATGGTCGGCCGATGGACCGGCTGATCTGCGGCGACGTCGGATTCGGCAAGACCGAAGTCGCCCTGCGCGCTGCCTTTTCGGCGGTGATGTCCGGATTTCAGGTCGCCGTCGTCGTGCCGACAACCTTGCTCGCACGACAGCACCACCAGGTCTTTCGTCAACGATTCGCGGGGTTTCCGGTCAACATCGCGCAGTTGTCCCGCTTGGTCACGACAAAGGACGCGAACGCGACCAAGGTGGGCATCGCCGACGGAACGGTCGACATCGTGGTCGGAACCCAAGCGCTGCTGGCGAGAACGATCGAATTCGCCAACCTCGGGCTCCTTGTCGTCGACGAAGAGCAGCACTTCGGCGTTCGACAGAAGGAACGCCTCAAGAGTCTCCGCACGGATGTCCACGTCCTGACTCTTACCGCGACGCCGATTCCCAGAACGTTGCAGCTCGCTCTGACCGGCGTGCGCGATCTCAGCCTAATCGCGTCACCCCCGGCGGACCGTCTGGCGGTGCGCACGTTCGTCATGCCCTACGACCCGGTGGTCGTGCGGGAAGCCGTCCTGCGAGAGCAATACCGCGGCGGTCAAACCTTCTATGTGTGCCCGCGTATCGAGGACATGCCGCGTCTGCGGGAGCGGCTCGAAAAATTGGTGCCCGAGGTCAAGATCGTCACCGCCCATGGGCGAATGCGTGTCGGCGAACTCGAGGCGGCGATGACCGCGTTCTACGACGGCACCTATGATGTTCTCCTGTCGACCAATATCATCGAATCCGGCCTCGACCTGCCGCGTGTCAATACGTTGGTTATCCATCGCGCCGATTTGTTCGGCCTGGCCCAGCTCTATCAGCTCCGGGGCCGTGTCGGCCGCGCCAAGACCCGCGCCTATGCCTATCTGACGTTACCGCCCGGAAAGCTTCTGACCGGACCGGCGGAAAAACGGCTTCAAGTCATGCAGACCCTCGACAGCCTGGGCGCGGGTTTCAGTCTGGCAAGCTACGACCTCGACATCCGCGGCGCCGGCAATTTGCTTGGCGATGAGCAATCGGGGCATATCCGCGAGGTCGGCATCGAGCTCTATCAACAGATGCTGGAGGAGGCGGTGGCGGCGGCCCGAGAGGAAACCGGCGGCGAGGCGGCGGCGGCGGAGGAGGCGTGGTCGCCGCAGATCACCATCGGTATGCCGGTGTTGCTCCCCGACACCTATGTGCCGGATCTCGGATTGAGATTGAGCCTTTATCGGCGCATTGCCCATCTTCGCCAGAGTGACGAGATCGACGGATTTGCCGCCGAGCTTGTCGACCGCTTCGGCCCGCTTCCCGAAGAAGCGGACAACCTGCTGCAGATCGTATCGATCAAGGCGCTTTGTCGTGCGGCCGGTGTCGACCGCATCGAAGCCGGCCCAAAAGGAGCACTGGTTTCCTTCCATGAAAACCGGTTCGCCGATCCGGCCGGATTGGTCACCTTCATCAATGACGCGGCGGGCGTGGTCAAACTGCGGCCCGACCATAAGTTGGTCTACCGCCGGGTCTGGGACGACGCCGACCAACGCCTCGAGGGCGTTCTGTATCTGATGAAGCGGTTGGCAAAACTGGCTTCCGAGGCCCGACCCTCCGGACGATAGAATTGGGCCCGAGCGATTCGCGGGATCCAGTTTACTCGGCCGCCGGCTCTGCCTCTTCTTCCGTCTTGGCGATGGTGTCGAAGACCTGAAGAAATACGCCCGGATCCTGGGCGCCCGAGACCGCGTATTTGCGGTTGACGATGAAGCAAGGCACGCCCTGAACTCCGATCTGGCGGGCGACTTGATCTTCCGAACGAATGCGCTCCACATCGGCGTCGCTCTCGAGGTAGGCGCGCACCTCGTCGCCATCGAGCTCGGCGGCGACGGCGACAGCGACCAATGGTTCGGTCTCGCCAATGTCTTGCCCAGCCGTGAAATAGGCCAGGAACAGACCTTCGACGACCGCGTCCTGCACGCCCTTTTCACCGGCATAGTGGATAAGGCGATGCGCCTTCACGGTATTGGGCTGGCGCTCGATCCGAGTGAAGTCGAAGGGAATCTGTTCGGCGTCGCCGGCCGCCCGGACCGCGTCGTAGACGGTGCCACCGGAACCGTCACCGCCGAATTTTTCGCTCAAATACTCACGCCGATCCATGCCGTCCCGTGGCATATCCGGATTGAGCTGGAATGGCCGCCAACCGATTTCGACGCTCGGAAGGTTGGCCTCAGCGAGGGCGCGTTCGAGGCGCCGCTTCCCGATATAGCACCAGGGACAGACGACGTCGGAGACGACATCGATACGGATCGGCACCGTCGTTGGATTGGTATCAGCCTCGGTCATGGCACATTCCGTTTGATAAGTGTTTTGTCGGTCGTGCGTTTGGCGGTTGCCCAACCAATCACAAACCATGATATTGCAGCCAATTCAATATTCGACAAGGACTCCCAGTGATGGGCGGCAAGGCGATCGATGCGGAGGTCAATTACAGCCTCAAATTCTACCATGCTGTGCTGGGACTCGATCACTTGCACTATGGGTTATGGAACGGCGAGGCCACCACTTTCGAGAACCTCAAACTTGCACAGATTCGCTATACCGACGTTCTGATCCAATGGATACCCGCCGGTGTCCAACGTGTCCTCGACGTCGGCTGCGGCACCGGTGCGACCGCCCTGCGATTGTCCAAGGCGGGGTTCGACGTCGTGGCGTTGACCCCGGATTCCTATCAAAAGCGTATCTTCGAGGAACGGACCTCCTTGCCCTGCCGGCTCGCCCGGTTCGAGGACCTCGATAGCGATGAGCGGTTCGATCTGGTCCTGATGAGCGAATCCTGCCAATACATTCAACGTCCGGCCATATTCGAAAAATTGCGTCAGGTTTGCTCCGGCGGCTACCTGTTGATCGCCGATTATTTCGTCCTCCACAATGACGGCACGCCGTCCACCGAAGGGTGCCATCCGCTGGCCGAGTTCCTCGAGGACGCCGCCTCGCGCGGCTTCGTGCTTGAGCGGGAGGAAAACATCACCGAACAGGTTTTGCCGACCCTCGAATTCGCGCGCGCGCTCGTCGACGACCACATCGTTCCCGGCGTCGAGCTCGGTCGCGATGTGGTGACGGAAAAGCATCCCATGCTTTTCAAACTCGGCCGATGGCTGATGCGCAAGCAAATCGCGAAGTTCCAGGTGCGCCGCGGTTATCTCGACAGCGACGATTTTCGCCACAAGAAACAATATATGAGATTGCTCTACCGAGTGCCGTCCTAGCGGTCCCTGGCGACGGCCTAGAGCGGCAGCACGTGGCCGATGCCCTTGTTGATGGCCTGTTCGTAGATCAGCGCCGCCACCGCGATATCGGCGACGCCAACGCCGGCGAAAAGCAGCGCCGTGCGCTGTTTGGCGTTTTCGCGGCCCGGGGAATTTCCGGCAACCAAATCGGCGACTTCTCCGTCATAGGGTTTTTCGGCCGGCAAACCCTCGGACGCCGCTTGGGCGACATCGTCGGTAAAGATCTTGTCCACAACGGTGAGTGATTCGATGACCCACGGCAGTCCCATATCGACTATGCCCGCGAACGCGCCGGGCCCGAGCCACCCCGCGTCGAGGAACCGATCGGGCGGCGGCACGGCCGGGGTGGAGGTGATCACGATGTCCATGCCTTCGACCGCGGCACGGGGGTCTTCGACCGCCTCGGCATCGAGGCCGGCGTCGCGCGCGTGTTCGGCAAATGCTTGGGCGGTGGACAAGCGGCGACTGTAGGCGCGGAGGCGCGTCAAAGGAAAGTGGGGGCCGAGGGCCGCCAAGTGCGCGTGCGCTTGGGTGCCGCAGGCGATGAAGCCGATCGATGCGCTGTCGGCCCGGGCAAGACGGCGGGCGGCGACCGCGGTGATGGCCGCCGTCCGTTTTGCGGTCACCCAGCGCGCATCCATGGCGGCGACCGGCATACCCGTGGTGACGTCGTTGAGTACGATTAGACCGGCGATGTGGGGCAGGCCGCGTTCGCTGTTTTCGGCGACACCGACCCATTTCACGCCGGCGAAGGGCGGCGCGCCAAGGGCGGCGGAGGTGGCGAGAAACCACGCGCCGTCAGGCGGATGGATAGTGACCTTTGGCTTCATCATGGCGGTTCCGGCCGCCTTGGCGGCGAACATCGCTTCGATCGCGCGATCAACATCGGAGACGCCGATCCCGCAGGCCTCGATATCGGCGTTGGAGAGGTAGAGTAGATCTTGGCCGAGCTTCATATTTTCTCCTACCGAAGTGCGGGCACTCTGTCGATCGCGCGCAGTCCTTGGATCTTATCGTGCCCGTTCGCGGTTGCCACGTCATCTAAATGATGGTCGCGCGCCGGATCGCGAGGCGGCGACCGCGCAAGGCGGCGGTGCCGTGGACTTGCGGCGCGCAGATATGATACATGCGCTGCAATCGCGAACGGCGCATGCCGCGCCGCCAAGATGCCCACAATGGAGATCCGGCATGGACGCGCCTGCGCGGACACCGTCCAAGAATCCCGGCTTGCAGCTCTATCACGACGTGCTTGGTCTCGATGATCTCCACTACGGGATCTGGAACGGCGAGGATTTGACGCTCGACAATCTCAAGGCGGCGCAAAAACGCTATACCGAATACCTGCTCGATTGGATCGGTGACGAGGTCAAGGATGTTCTCGATGTCGGTTGCGGCTACGGCAGCATTTCGCAAGCACTCGCCGAGCGCGGCTTCAACGCGGTCGGCCTCACGCCGGATCACGACCAGAAGGAAGCCTTCGAACGGCGCACCGATTTGCCGTGCCATCTCGGCAAATTTCAGGAGTTTTCTCCCGATCGAAGGTTCGATCTCGTCCTTATGAGCCAATCCTGCCATCACGTGCCACTGGACAAATTATTTGCCGTTAGCCAGGCGGTGTCACCCGGCGGATATCTCCTGGTCGCCGACTATTTCCTGCTCAAGCGGGACGGCACCCGAGGCACCCGCATCGGGCACCTTGTCGATGAGTTCGTGGCGGCGGCGGCGGCACATGAATTCCGGCTGTTGCGAGAAGCGGACATCACCGAAGAGGTCCTCCCGACCCTGGATTTCGCCCGCGATATCGTTGACAAT
This sequence comes from Alphaproteobacteria bacterium, assembly GCA_024244705.1. Taxonomy (NCBI): domain Bacteria; kingdom Pseudomonadati; phylum Pseudomonadota; class Alphaproteobacteria; species Alphaproteobacteria bacterium. The sequence goes on along the minus strand of JAAEOK010000042.1, from coordinate 16,078 downwards.
CGCGTCCTGCCGGCGATCGAGATCGCACACGCGACCGCACTCCGCAAATACCCTGTCCTGACGCGCTCACTGCTTTGGCTGTTGCGCAGCAAGATCTCCGAGCTCTCGGCCAAAAGACGCTACGTCGACCGCGCGGACTTCCTCGAATACAAGCGCTACAAACGCTATCTTTTCCAAGCGCCGGCAGCGGGCGGGTGAGCCGTCGCGCAAGACATATCGATCGGGGTCGCTGGTGAGGCGAGGAAATCGGACATGAGTGTCAACGCTACGCTTTTCGACCAGGTCGCCATCGTTACCGGAGCATCGAGCGGACTCGGTCGTCACTTCGCCCTGACCCTGGCCGAGGCCGGCGCCAAGGTTGCGGTCGCGGCGCGACGCGTGGACCGGCTTCGCGACGTCGTTGCCGAGATCGAGGCGATGGACCGGCGGGCGATTTCCGTGGCGCTGGACGTCACCGACGGCGACAGCGTCAGGGAAGTGGTGTCCTGTGTCGAAACGGAACTCGGGCCGATCGCCGTCTTGGTCAATAATTCCGGCGTTGCCCTTACCAAGCCGGCGCTGGAGACAACGGATAGCGAGTGGGATGACGTGGTCGATGTCAATCTTCGCGGGGTCTGGCTCATGGCGCGCGAGGTGGCCAACCACATGATCGTCCAGGGACGGGGCGGCAGTATCATCAATATTGCGTCGATCCTCGGCCTCCGCGTGACCAAGCAACTCGCCAGCTATGCCGCTTCCAAAGCCGGCGTCATCCAATTGACCAAGGCGCTGGCCCTGGAATGGGCGGTCTCCGGAATTCGCGTCAACGCCATCGCTCCCGGCTATTTCGCCACCGAGATCAACCAGGGTTATTTCGAAGGCGAAGCCGGCCAAGCGATGCTGAAACGGGTGCCGCAACGGCGGTTGGGCCAACCATCTGAGCTCGATGGGGCACTCCTGCTGCTGGCTTCCGACGCCGGCAGCTATATGACCGGATCGGTCATCGTGGTCGACGGCGGCCATTCTATCAGCTCCATATAATGTTTAATATCAAATCGTTGAGAAGGATTTCGAAGAATGGACTTTAAATTAGATGCGGAGGTAGAGGCGACCCGCGAGGAGATTGGCGCCTTCGTCGCCGAGCATATCCTGCCGCTGGAAGACGATCCGTCGATATACGACGAGCATGAGAACATCCGCCCGGAACGCCTTGAGCCGTTGCGGGACAAGGCCCGCGCCCAGGGCCTTTGGGCCTTGAGCATGCCGACGGAACGCGGCGGCCGCGGATTTTCCGTGGTCGGCATGGCGGCCTGCTATGAGGAAATGGCGCGATCGCTGTTTGGACCGATGGTGTTCAACGCCGCGCCGCCGGATGACGGCAATATGGTCCTCCTCAATCGCGTCGGCACCGAACGCCAGAAGGATGCTTTCCTGCAACCCATCATCGACGGCAAGGCCCGGTCTTCCTTTGTCATGACGGAGCCCGATCCCGGCTCCGGGTCCGATCCGGCCGGGATGATGCTGACCCGGGCCGAGCGTCAGGGCAACCAATGGGTCGTCAACGGCGACAAGTGGTTCATTACCGGCGCCGAGGGCGCGCAAAAATTCATTCTCATCGCACGCACCTCCGACGATCCGCGCAAGGGCCTGAGCGCTTTCCTTTTCGATGCCGACGAGCCCGGCTGGGAGATAGTTCGCCGCATCCCGATCATGGGGCCGGAGGAGCATGGCGGCCATTGCGAGGTCCGCTTTACCGACATGAAGATCCCCGACGACAACCGCCTGATGGAAGTCGGCGATGGACTGAAGGCGACGCAGATACGTCTCGGCACCGCGCGTCTCACCCACTGCATGCGTTGGCTCGGCATGGCCAAGCGCGCCTTGGAAATCTGCTCCGCTTATGTCGAAGAGCGCAAATCCTTCGGCATGACGCTCGCCGAGCACGAAGGCGTGCAATGGATGCTGGGCGAGGCGGCGATGGAGATCTCGGTCGGCCGCCTGATGACGATGCACGCGGCATGGAAGATCGACCAGGGCGATTTCGCCCGCAAGGAGGTCTCGATGGCCAAGGTCGTTGTCGCGGATGTCTTGCACAAGGCGGTCGATACCGCGATCCAGTTGATGGGTGCCAAGGGTTATTCCAAGGACACCAAGCTCGAGTGGATGTACCGCTATGCGCGCCAGGCCCGGCTCGTGGACGGCGCATCGGAAGTGCACAAGATGGTGTTGTCGCGGGCGCTTTTGAAGGAAGGCCGGGATTTCTGGTCGTGGGGCTAGACACAGCATCGGGCCGTGACGCGCTCGAGCGATTCGCCGCCGAACAAACCGGGGCCCGAAACGTCACCACCACGCGCCTTGAGAGGCTCTCCGGTGGCGCCATCCAGGAAAATTGGGCGTGGGACGTTATATTCGACGGCGGTTCCATTCCCGGCGAGCTGGCTGCAGTCGTCCGAACCGACGCTATTTCCGGGGTTTCGGAGAGTTTGAGCCGCCTCGAGGAATTCACTGTAATCAAGGCCGTACACACGGCCGGCGTGACGGTTCCTGAGCCGTTGTGGGCCTGTGCCGACCCGGCGAACGGAGAACGTAGCTTCTTCGTCATGCGCCGGGTTTCCGGGACGGCGGCAGGCCATCGGATTGCGCGTGACGGCGGACCCGGCGGCAATCACCATGCGCTCACTCGACGCATGGGCGAGGAGCTGGCCCGGATTCATTCGGTCACCCCACCCCGTGCCGAGTTGGCCTTCCTTCCGCAACCCGTGCCCGACCCGGCCCATTACGCCATCGATAAATTCCAGGGCTACCTCGACAAACTCCCGGAGGTCTATGCGGCCATTCAGTGGGGCCTGACCTGGGCCAACACCCACGCTCCGGACTCCGCGGGCGGACTGGTTCTGGCCCACCACGATTACCGGACCGGAAATTACATGGTCGATGACGACGGTCTTACCGCGATTCTCGACTGGGAGTTTGCCGGGTGGAGCGATCGCCACGAGGATATCGGTTGGTTCTGCGCTAAATGCTGGCGTTTCGGCGCCGCCGAAAATGAGGCCGGCGGGATAGGCTCCCGCGAGGCGTTTTACGATGGATACCGCGGCATATCCGGAGCAAAGATCGATCCGCGACAGGTTCATTTCTGGGAGGTCATGGCCCATGTTCGATGGGCGGTCATGGCCGCGCAACAGGCCCAGCGGCACCTTTCCGGCGAAGAAACGTCGATTGAGCTGGCGCTGACCGGGCGAATCGTCCCCGAGCTCGAACTGGAAATTCTCATGCTAACCGAAGAATATGACGAGGGAAGGGTAGGATCATGAATGGCGATCTGGGAACGGGCCCTGAAACCAGATGCGAACGCGACCGAATTCGACCGATTTGATCACGGTGGCGCGGCAGACGTTTGCCGACACGCTGTTGCCGGAGATGGCGGACAAATACCGATATACGGCGTTGATGGTCGCCAACGCACTTGCCAATGCCGAACGGGAATTGGCTTGCGGCGATGCGCCTCTGCGTGCCGAGCTGGAACGACTGCGGGTGCTCTATCCGTCGGCCCCGGCTACCGAGGAACCTCTCGCCACCCAATTGGACCGTATCAATCGACGGCTGGCGGTCGATATCCGGAAGGGTACGTTTCTTTCGGATCGGCCACGGCGCGAACAGGTGCGCAACCACCTGGTCCAGACGACCATGGAGCGGGTCCGAGAAACTAATCCAAAATATTTGAAAAAAGAGGGGCTTGAATGACATATTTAAACCTATTCATAAGTGCATTGCCGTGAATCACAGCGTCTACTTTTCGACCGAGCACCAAATCCTCCGCGATCAAATTCGCCGATTCGTCGAGGACGAGGTGGAACCCAATGGCGGCGCCTGGGAGGCGGACCGCCGTATCCCCCGCGACGTGTTTCGCCGTATGGGCGAGCTTGGGCTTTTCGGGGTCCGGTATCCGGAGACCTATGGCGGCACCGCCATGGACAGTCTCGCCACCGTCGCCGTCGCGGAGGAGCTCGGCCGCACCACCTATAACGGGGTTGCGGTCTCGGCCATGGTTCATTCCGAGATGGCGGCGCCGCACTTGGCGCGTTTTGGCAGCGATGAGCAGAAGGCCGCGTATTTACCGTCGATGATCGGCGGAGAGACCGTGACCGCGGTCGCGGTCACCGAGCCGGGTGCCGGCTCGGACGTGGCGGCGCTTCGGACGTCCGCGACGCGGGCCGGCAATGATTCCTGGATCCTGAACGGGTCCAAGACCTTTATCACCAACGGGGTCCATGCCGACCTCCTGTTCGTCGCCGCCCGTACCGATGCGGCGACCAAGGGATCGCGCGGGATATCCATGTTCATCGTTCGCCGTGACGACCCCGGATTCTCGGTCGGCCGCCAGCTCGAGAAGATGGGCTGGCACTGCTCCGATACGGCGGAACTGGTTTTCGATGATTGCCGGATCCCCGCGGATCGGCTGCTCGGTGCTGAAAACCAGGGTTTCTATGCCGTCATGAGCAACTTCCAGAACGAACGTCTGGTGATCGGCGCGATGATCGTCGGCATGTGCGACCGCGCGCTCGAGATCACCCTCGACTACGTTCGCGAGCGCCACGCATTTGGCGAGACGCTGTGGCAAAAGCAGGCGATTCGACAGCGTTTGGCGATGCTGGCGGCGCGCGTCGAATGCGCCCGTCAACTCGTCCATCATACGGCCTGGCTCGATTGTCGCGGCCAGGACTGCGTCAAGGAAGTGTCGATGATCAAGGCTTTATGCGGTGAACTGGTCAACGACGTGACTTACGATTGTCTACAGTTCCATGGCGGAGCGGGTTATATGCGGGATATGGCGATCGAGCGCATGTACCGCGATGCGCGGGTCCATGCCATCGGCGGCGGCGCCACCGAGGTGATGCTGGAAGAAATCGCCAAGCGTTTATGACCCGCCCGTGGAAAGGGGCCAAACCGGCCTCAATCGGAAATTGGGCAAAAAAGAAGCCTCCCCGGGTTTCCCCGGGGAGGCGCCCTAGAGCGGACACTCAGTTCCGGCTACGCTATTACGTAGCCATCTTACCCTCGTTGCCCTCGTTAATTCGGTCTGACCCACTTGACCTTCGAGGGGACAGTTCCGTTGGGGCAGCCCTTCGAAACTTTTTCCCGTGGCGGCGCGTCGATCAGGAACCGGCAGATCCTCCGACCAGCGCCGCCGGAATGATCACAGCGTAGGCCAAGGCGACCGGGGGTGGTATGACGGCCGTCACACTTGGTAATATTTTTTTGCAAACTTGACCTATTCCGGATTGACCCGTTTTCTGCAGCCATGCGCTATTTCTTCTTTGGCACGCTCCGCGACCGGGAGATCATGGCGGCGGTAATCGGACGGCCGCCGCCCGAAATCGTAGGGCTACCGGCCGTCCTCCGAGGATATCGGCGCGTCGTTCTGCGCGAAGAGCCGTTTCCGGCCCTGGTTCCGGACCCGACCGCCACGGTCGACGGCCTAGTGATCAATTGGCTGACCGGCCGCGATTTGGATCGGATATTGTTTTACGAGTCGATCGAATACACGCCCGTCGAGGCGATGGTGTCGCTTGCACGTGGTCGATCGGTGCGGGCGCGCCTATTCGTCGATACCGGCGCCATCGATTTCGTCGATGCGCCGTGGGATTTCGATGATTGGCGGGTGACACAAAAACGCCAGGATCTGGAATTGACCCGGATGTGGATGGAGTTTTACGGCTTTTGCGATGTGGTCATGGCGAATCGTCTGTGGGATGACGCCGTTGCCGAAAGCCGTCCGATCGAGAACGTCATTCGATCTCTGAAATCGACTTCTAGCGACCCTTGAATTGGGCCGGTCGTTTTTCGACGAAGGCGGTGACACCTTCGCGAAAGTCCGCCGTGGCGCCCATGGCTGCGATAGACGCGCCCTCACGCTCCAACTGCGCGGCCAGCGACGCATCAAAGCTGCCGCCGACGAGTCGGCGCGCGGCGCTGTAGGCAACGGTCGGTCCATCGCGCAGCTTGATCGCCAGTTTCTTGACTTCGTCTTCCAGGGCGCCGTCGGCGACGACCATATTGACGATGCCCCAGTCGAGCGCCTCGGCGGCAGTCAACGAGCGATTCAACAGGATCATTTCCATCGCGCGCCGGGTGCCGACCACCCGCGGTAGGAAGTAGGTCGTACTGCCGTCGGGCGTCGCGCCGATTCGAGTGTAGGCCATGGTGAACACCGCGCTCTCGGCAGCGATCGCAAGATCCGGCGCCAAGCAAAAGCCCATGCCGGCGCCCGCGGCGACCCCATTGATGCTGGCGATGACCGGGAAGGGCAGCGCGACCAAACACGCCATGGCCGTATGGAAATGCAACAGCAGGTCGCGCAGGTATCGGGGTTCATGATCGAGGTTTGCGTGAAACGCCGCCACGTCGCCGCCGGCACAAAAGCCGCGGCCGCTGCCGGTAATGATCAACACGCGGACATCGGAATCTTCACGTAGGTCCTCGAGGACTTCGCGCAGTTCAGCGGCCAGCTTGACATCTAGCGCATTGAGCGATGCGGGACGGGACATTGTAATGGTGGCAATGCCATCGTCCTTTTCCAAACCCAGTGTTTCGTAGCCCATCCGTGCCTCCCGCTTGGCCGGCTGGTTCCGAGATCTTCGAAAGGTGGCGCCGGCATCCCGCATCTTCCTATCGGATTGGCCATGCGGCGGCAAGCCATCGGCATCGCTCGCCGGGACGAGGTCAGCGATGGCGCAGCCGGCAAGTTTCACCGAAGGCGGGAGCGCTATGGCTAGGGGTGCCAGGACTCGGCGATCGAGCCCGAATGGGCTTCATCCGCACATTCGTTTTGGCCGCTGTTCCAACCGGTCCGGTAGTCGCCGCTGGCGGCATACTTGCCCTCGTCGCGATTGGCGACATAGGGGGAGTTGAGGGCGTATCCATGCATGCAGCCGTTGTAGTAGCCGGCTTCGAATTCGGCGTTCCCCGGAGGTGAATAGGTGCCGCATCCTGTGAGGATGATCGGGATTGCGAGTGCGAAGAGCTTGAGGTCCATGATCCACCGCAAAGTGATTAAAACATGTTTGTTGTTTATATTTTAATGAAATTGCGGCGTTAGGGAACTCGTGCTCCCGCAATTGTGATCGCATGTGAGGAGGGGCGCCGTAATGTCGGACGACCAAGTATCGGGATTGCGCACGGCCTTGCGCGGACCATTGCCACCGGCTTCGTTTATGCCGTAGGTTTCTGGCCAACAACGACAATAATTCGACCCCGCTCTGCCGCTGGAGATCACGACGATGCCTTTGCCGAACATCGCGGTCTTGTTGCCGTGCCGCAATGAAGCGGCCGCGATCGCCGACGTCGTCGCGGGGTTCAGAGGGGCTATGCCGGGTGCGCGAATCTATGTTTACGACAACGAATCAGAGGACGAGACCGCCGCGATCGCCAAGGCCGCCGGCGCCATCGTGCGCACGGAAGGCCGCCCCGGGAAGGGCAACGTGGTGCGACGGATGTTCGCCGACGTGGAGGCGGACATCTATATAATGGCCGATGGCGACGACACCTATGAGACCCAACGGGCGCCGGAAATGGTCGACCTCCTGCTTCGCGACAACCTCGACATGGTCGTCGGATGCCGGACCACGGTCGAAAGTGCCGCGGCCTACCGAACCGGGCACGTTCTCGGCAATGCCGCCCTCAACTGGCTGTTCGCCGCCGTGTTCGGGTGGCGGGTCGCGGATATGTTGTCCGGATATCGCGTCTTATCGCGCCGGATGGTCAAATCCTTTCCCACCGCCGAGGCGGGATTCGGTATCGAGACGGAATTGACCGTGCACTGTTTTCAATTGCGCATGCCGATCGCGGAAGTGGAAACCCATTATCGAGCCCGGCCCGACGGGTCGGAGAGCAAACTGAATACCTGGCGCGACGGAATTCGTATCCTCTGGACCACGCTCAGCCTGCTCCGGCACGTCCGACCGCTGCTGTTTTTCTCGGTCGCGGGATTGATGCTCGCAGTGCTCGCCCTGGCGCTCGGTATCCCGCTCGTCGCGACCTACATGGAGACCGGCTTGGTGCCCCGCCTACCGACGGCAATGATCGTAACTGCGATCATGATGCTGTCGTTCCTGAGCCTTGCCTGCGGGTTGGTTCTCGAAAGCGTCAGCCGTGGCCGCCTCGAGGCCAAACGCATGGCCTATCTGAGGTATGCGGCACCGCGCCAATCGATCCCCGATGCCGATTAGGAAAACCCCGCGAACGCGAATTACGATCCCTTCGATTTCTTGATCAAATCGTCGACGTGACCCTCGAGTTCGCTCACCGCCGCATCGGCTTTTTCCTTGAGGATCGCGATTTGCTGTTTGGCGCTGTCGAGCGCGGTTTGCGCCTGAGCAACGTGCTCTTCATGACCGGCGCGTACCGCGTCCGCAACATGATCGGACGCCTGCCTCAAGGCGTGCGACAGAGCGTCGGCGGCCGCGTTCGACGCCGTGATATTGGCTTTGGCGGCTTCCGAAACCGCCTTCCTGGCCTCCGCCGTTTCTGGGGATTCCATGATTTGTTCTGTCGTTTCGTGCAACGCCTGGTTGGCGGCATGGGAGGCATCGAAGATCGCGCGGCGGGCATCGGCGATCCGATCGAGCGCCGCCTTGCGCTGATCCTCGAAGGCTTGGTCGAAGGCTTCCTTTCGATCGGCAACGGATTTCATCACCGAATCCTGCTGCGAAATCGCTGCATTGAGCATGTCCACCGCGCTCTGCATCATATCGCGCGCGGCGTCCGCCGCGACATTGCCGCCGGTCCCCGCCTTCGACGATTGTTCGTTCTTTTCTTCGCTCATCGGTTCCTCCTCTCTACTTGGTGATCGCGGCTCTCGCGCAGCATACAACCTCTTCTCCGCGACCGGAATGGCCGCGCCGTCGTCACAGGTCGAAATCGCGGGGTGCCTTGCCCGCGGCATGATTTCGCCAAATCAGTTCGTAGGCGCGTTCGAGGTCCCGGGCGAACGATCCGATATCCCGGAACCGGCTGGATCTAAGGGCTTCCTCGAGTCGCCGGCGGACATTCTTGAGCCGGGCAGGATCCTCGGCGAGGGCGATCGCTTGGGCGACATAGGAACCGTGATCTTCGGCGATGAGGTCGTCGAGACCGAGCGTGGTCAAGACGCTGGCCGCGGCCCGTCCGGCGAATGATCGACCGCGGCAGGTCAGCAGGGGCAAGCCAGAGGACAGGCTGTCGCAGGCCGTCGCGTGGGCGTTATAGATCAGAGTGTCGAGGAACAGGTCGGCGCATTGTTGGCGGCGGAGATGGCGCGGCCGGTTCTCACGCTGCGCAAAGACAATACGGCCCGGATCGACACCCTTTTGGGCCGCGGCGTGGCGAAGGTTGTCCTTGGTCTCCTCGTAATCGGCATGGAGCCACAGGACGGAGCCGGTCACGGCGGTCAGGATCTCCATCCACAGCGCGAAGACCGCCGGCTCGAGTCGGTTGGCATGATTGAAACAAGCGAACACGATGGCCTCTTCCGGCAGCCCGCAATCGGCGCGGCGCAGTGGATCTGCCGTCTCGGCCTGATCGGGATCGGAGACAAGATAGGTGCGGGGCAGGGTGATCACCTGCTCGGAGAAGAAACTATAGTCGTCCTTGGGTAGAACCACCGGATCGGCAATGATGTAATCGATCCAAGGGGCGCCGGAGGTTCCGGGATAGCCGAAATAGGCGACCTGAACCGGTGCCGGACGCGGGGCGAGAACGCCGGCCCGGACCGATCCCGTCCAACCCACTAGGTCGATCAAGATGTCGATCCCGTCGGCCGCGACTGCCGCCGCCGCGTTCCCATCGTCGAGTGTGTTCAAATCGACGAACTTGTCGCAGCCGCCCTCGATCCTTTGCCGTTCGGCACTGCCATCATCGGCGCCGAACGAGTAACCGCAAACCTCCACCTTGGCGCGATCATGGGCGCCGAACAGGGGGGCCAACAGGTGGGCCACCGGATGGTTGCGAAAATCGGCGGACAAGTACCCGATCTTGAGCGGGCCATGGTGAGGCTCGCGTCGTTCCGGCACGTCGACGACTGTGAAGGGAGCGGCCCAATCCTCGGCGATGCGCCGCCGTTCGGCATTGTCGATATCGAGTTGCAACGCCAGGAAAGGTCGGACGTTGTGGCTCCGGCCGTCGCTTCGATAGCGTTTGATTAGCGCCATGAGCCGGTCGGTATCGGATTCGAGGTCTTTCCAATCCGCTGTCATCAGCCGCGCGTCGAGGCTCCCGGCAAGCGCCGCCGGATTGTCCGGCGTGAGCGAAAGGACCCGGTCGAAAGCGCGTCGAGCCGGCGACGGGTTGCGATGATTGAGGTGGATCGTGCCCAAATTGAGGGAGGCGAGCGGGTAGTCGGGATCGAGCACGACCGCCCGTTCCAGCAGCGTGACCGCAACATTATCGCGCCGCGCCGCGACAAATGCAGTGGCCAGATTGTTGAGTTGCGCGGCGATGGAACGTGCGTCCTTGGTGCCGGTCCCGGCGGTTTCCGCCGCCTTCAAGAGATGCCCCTTGGCCTCGTCGAGGCGGCCCTCCTTGACCGCCCGCGCGGCCAATGACAGCAGCACTCTTGGCGGCGCGTCGATGCCGATCGTCGTGACTTTGGTGACGCGGGGGCCCGGCACAGATCGCGTTCCCTCTGTCGTCGTTCAGGGGCAAACTGTCTCGCGACCAAACTAGCCGACCGCCGCCGCCTTCGCATAGGCCGAATGGGGCCGTGGATTTCACTTCGACGCTAAAATGCCATGATCGACATGAAGACAAAGTGAAGTTTCGGAAGTGGCGTGTCAGACCGGAAACGTGGACGTTCGCGATGTGTGTCACCTCGGCTCCCGCGTTTGCCCGCTTCCGGCCAGTCGTCGTATTGGGTAAGCTGGCGCGCATCACTTGGGTTTGCCGTCAACCATGTCGTCTTCCAGCCTCTTCAGCATAAAAAACGTCACGCGCCATGACATTGCGCTGATGGAGGCTCTCATGACGGCATTCGGCGAGGCCTTCGACGACGTCGAGACCTATACCGGGGCGCGACCCAGCAGGGCCTATTTGGAGCACCTGCTCGGTCGTGATCATTTCATCGCGTTGGCCGCGGTGAAGAACGGTGCGGTCGTGGGTGGGCTCGCGGCCTACGAACTCCCCAAGTTTGAGCGGGAACGCAGCGAAATCTATATCTACGATCTGGCAGTGGCGGCAGCGCACCGGCGTGAGGGCATCGCGACCGCGCTGATCGGGGAGCTCAAGAAGATCGCAGCGAATCGTGGCGCCCACGTCGTCTACGTGCAGGCTGATCTCGGCGATGCACCGCCTATAGCGCTCTACACCAAATTGGGCACGCGCGAGGATGTCGTGCATTTCGATATCGCGATAACGTGAATCTGTGGGTCCGATTCGGCGGGAAGCGCCTTCACGAATTGTGCCCGCGATTCGGCGAGGTACGGTCGGTCCGTCATCTGGCGGCAAGTCTGATCGTGCCGAAGCGCTCAAATGGCGGATGGGGTGTCCGCCAAAGGTTTGTTCCGAGTAGTTCCGTAGTGCTCCAGAAAATATGATAAAAAATAGGGCATTAGGTCTATTTTATGTCTAGAATGATCCCTAGAAATCCGGCATAATCCGGCCTTTAATTGTTGATATAAACGTGGATACATTTGGTGGATGGCTCGTGTCAAAAACAAGTTGACGGCGCGCTCCATAGCGGCGCTGAAAAAGCCAGGCTTTCAATCTGACGGTGGCGGTCTCTATCTTCAGATTGCGCCTGCCGGAGGTCGATCGTGGGTTTTTCGCTTTCAGAGGCGAGGGCGGGCTCGGTGGATGGGATTGGGCTCACTCGATTTGGTATCCCTTCAAGAGGCCCGTCAAAAGGCGCTAGACGCCCGCAGGCTCCTGCTCGAAGGAAAAGACCCAATCGATAGCCGTCGCGCCGACAGGCAAGCCGAAGAAGGCTTTGTCAAGTTCAGGGATGCAGCGTCAAGATACGTCGAGGCGCATAGGGCCGGATGGCAAAACGAAAAACACGCCGCCCAATGGTCCTCCACGCTTGAGACCTATGTCTTCCCTGTGTTCGGTGACGTCACGGTTGAGTCGATCGACACTGGCCTCGTTCTGAAGGTCTTGGAGCCGGTCTGGACTGTAAAGCCGGAAACCGCCTCTCGCGTCCGAGGTCGAATAGAAGCTGTATTGGATTGGGCCGCTGCGCGTGGATATCGCCAAGGCGAGAATCCCGCCCGCTGGCGAGGTCATCTAAAGAACCTGTTGCCGAGAGTCGAGAAACTCAAGCGAGTCCGGCACCATCCGACATTGCCCTATGACGAAGTTGCTGATTTCATCGCGGAACTTCGACAGCAAGGCGGAGTGGGAGCGAGAGCACTCGAGTTTACAATATTGACCGCCGCCCGAACCGGTGAAGTTATCGGCTCGAATTGGGATGAAGTCGATCTGGTGAATGCCATTTGGTCTGTTCCCGCTGAGTGTATGAAGGGAAACCGGGAGCATCGGATCCCGATATCCGAAGCGGCCTTGAAAATTCTGGAAGGTATGGCGCAGGACCAGGAGAAAGCCGAATTCATTTTTCGCGGTGCACGGAAGGGACGGCCGCTTTCCAACATGGCGATGTTAAGCGTTTTAAAACGGATGGGCCGAAGCGATCTAACGGTTCACGGATTTAGAAGCACATTCAGAGATTGGGCGGCAGAATGCACTGCCTATCCGCGCGAAGTCTGTGAGATGGCTCTCGCACATGTTGTTGGCGATAAAGTCGAGGCCGCCTACCGGCGTGGCGACCTATTCGAGAAGCGTCGGCGATTGATGAAGGAATGGGCCGAGTTTTGTGAGATGCCCTCGACGGACGGTCAAATTGTCGCTCTGTCCAAGATGAGGGGAAGGGCATAGGGCGTTTTCCCAGGCTAGCTTAGAAGTATTGGTCGAGTGATCATCCAAGTTGCTTGGGGACGGGAGCGATTACGAAGAGAGACTCCAGTTTGGTGTCCTCGCGCCAAAGACGAAGATACCGATTGGTATTAAATAAACAATTCGACAATGTCCGCATTTTCGCTGATTTCGTCCGGACTACCTCCAAGAACGGACATACGCTCGGCATTCTGTCTTCGTCCGTTTCTGACCCATAGCCGTCATTGAAACAGATCGAGCAGCAACGGCGGGAGTCGGCCAATGTCGGTCGTTCACTGGGGCCTCACGCAAGGGCTGCTTGCGAACCACAAACCGGCCGTTCGAACGACGCTCCTTATACCTGTAGGGCGCAATAATACGATCCAGCAAGTCATGCAGCCAGTTCGTAGACGTGATGCAGTCCACCGAGCACAGGTTTAGCAATGATTTTTCTCCCCTGGTGGCCGGAACCGGCTGTCATCCGGGGGATATCGGTTTATGCTAAGTTGCCGCCTTGGCGTCGGCGATTCGCGGACAGCCACTGTCTCCCGGGCGTCGACCGGCGCTGGCCAACAACCAGGGAGAAACAGCGATGGAACACTTTGGACATAGAATTTCTTTCGCCGGCATGTTAGGCATTTTTGGAATCCTGATCGCAGGCGTTGCAAATTCAGCTCAGGCAGGCGACGAAGCCTGGAAGTCGAAGACGATTGCCGACGCTCTGTTGGCCGCCCCGCCTTCGGTGACCCATGACGCCACGATCTTTGGCTGGTCACCAGCGGGAGAACTTATACTAGCACGCTATGGTTCGGGAACTTATACATGCATAGCCAGCGGCTCGTTCTCCATACGGCTTGGGAAGCCTGCTTTACCATATCCCGACCCGATTTGCCTGGATCAGAATTCGTGGGCATTTCTGAAGGCGCTTTGGTCGGTGAAATCAGCAGGAAATGCGGGCAGGAAACTTCCTACCGCACCTGGACTCGTCTGGATGCTTGCGGGCATGAACGTCAGCAAGACGGCAGTGGATGTTGGCGCCAGCGGCATAAGCGTCTCGCCAGGCAACTCAGACCAGAAGAAACCCGACGTGTACCAGATGACGCCGCATGTGATGATCATGCCGCTTCCAGCCAGTGAACACGGCGCAAGTCTGACGACCAGCTACAACCCCAGCAATCCGTTCAACACGTGGATAATGGCCGTGGGAAAGCCGCATGAGCATCTGATGGTGCATTTCTCCGCCAAAGACACGGCTGCGTTAATGCAGACCGGTCGATAGCCCCTTACACAGTCTGACCTTTTTTATGGGACATTCGCTATTTTAATCGGATATTTGGATTATGTTTTCCAAAACGTTATGATCCAGCCGCCATAGTTTTCCCGGACAGTAGTGATACTGTCCCCATTATTTTATGGATGGTGGGCGCCGAGCTGGTCGGCGGCCATCTTCTTCAGGGTAACCCGGTCGACCTTGCCGGTGGCGTTGAGCGGCATGTCCTCCAGGAAGATGATCGCCTCCGGCGCCTTGTAGCCGACCTGCTCCCGCGCGCATTGGATGACCTCCTGGACGACCGGCGTCCCGGCGCCTTCCCTGAGCGTAACGTAGGCCCAGACGTTCTCGCCGTGCACCGCGTCGTGGACGCCGACGACGCCGGCATGCTCGACCGCCGGATGGGCCATGACCGCTTCCTCGACCTCCTGCGGGCAGATGTTCGAACCGTCGTGCACGATGATCTGTTTCTTGCGGCCCTCGAACCAGAGATAGCCATCCTCGTCGGCGCGCATGACGTCGCCGGTGTCGAGCCAGCCGTCCCGGAAAGATTCGGCGTTCGCGTCGGGCCGGTTCCAGTAACCGATCATGTTCGCCGGCGACCGGATCCAGAGCCGGCCGGCCTCGCCGACGCCGAGTTCCCGGCCGTCCTCGTCGCGGACCGAGCCCTCGTAGCCGGGGCCGAGGGGGCCGACCGAACCGAGCTTGTTGACGCCCGACGGCGGATTGATCGTCGCGCAGCCGATCTCGCTCAAGCCCCAGAGCTCGTCGATCGGAAAGCCGACGAGTTCGGTGAACTCCTTCTCCAGTTCCGCCGACACCTTGTCGCCGCCGGAGGTGCAAAGCCGGACCGACGAGAAGTCCTCATGGCTGGCGCCGTGATCGCGGACCAGGGTGATCAGCGCCGACGGCAGCATCCACATCAGGGTCGGCCGATGCTCGCGCAGCAGCGGCAGCAGCTCGTCGGCGTCGAAGGTCCGCGGCATGACGACGCGCGCGCCGACCGTCATCGCCATGAGCGAATACAACATGCCGCCGGAGTGGGAGATCGAAGACCCCGGCAGGACCACATCGTTTGCCGTGATCTCGTGGCTCTCGATGGCCGACGCTAGTACGGCGGCATAGGTTTCGCGGGTATGGGTCACGGCCTTCGGTTTGCCGGTGCTGCCCGACGTAAAGAAGACGATGACCGGATCGGACGGCTCCGGGACCGGGAGGTCGACCGCCGGCGGCGCCTCTTTCAGCAGGCCCTCGAAGTTCGTCGCGCGGCCGTCTTCGCCGCCGAACGAGATTACGCCGAGGGACAGCTTGGCGGCTTCCGTGCTCGCGGCCACGTCCTCATCGCGTTCGGCATGGGCCAGCAGAATCGACGCCTCGCTCTCCCCCAGCGCGTGATCGATCTCCGGCGTCATGTAGCGGTAGTTGAGCGGCGTCGCGGCCAGCCGCGCCTTGAAGCAGGCGAGATAGTGCACGAGGAGCGCATTGCGGTTCGGCATCAACGAGGCGACGCGGTCGCCGGGGCGCAGACCCATGGCGATATAATGGGCCGCCAGCCTGTCCGAATCGCGGTCGAGTTCCCGCCAGGTCCAGGTCGTGGCCGCGGAAATCAGGACATCCTCATCGGGCCTTGTCGACAGTCCGACCTCGAGCAATCGCGTCATATCGAACGTTTTGGTCATCGGCGGTCCGGCTAACGGCATGGTGTTTCCCTTTCCTCGATGAATGCGCTGAAAAACCTGTGCGCGGGGGCAACCTGGATACCCTCGCCGCACCGTCCACAACAATATCAGCCGGGATTCCCCAGATGGCTCCTCCCAATCGCCAACAATGATAGCAGAATGGGCATCCGACCGCGAACCTGGCCCTGAGCTGTCATGATAGGCTGTGGTCCGCTCTTGATCGGGCTGATTTGGCGATGAGAAACCCGGC